>JARHYE010000092.1 GCA_029258605.1 Ruminococcus sp. | reverse complement strand
TTTGTATGCGCCTCCTGGTAATCTTTTTGGGTAGATTGGGACCGGGGGGCTTTTTTATTTCATTATACATAAAAATAAAATGCTAGGATATATATTTCTATACCCCAACATTTATTATAGAGCCTTTTTTAATACCTTGCTTTTGGTATGTTTATAAGATTCCACCTATTTGAAGAAATAGTGGAGCAAATACTAATGACACAATTGTCATTAACTTAATTAAAATATTGATGGATGGTCCGGATGTATCCTTGAATGGATCCCCTACGGTATCTCCGACAACAGAAGCTTTGTGTGCTTCGCTTCCTTTTCCACCATAGACGCCACCTTCAATATATTTTTTTGCATTGTCCCAGGCTCCTCCTGCATTTGACATAAAAATTGCCATTAATACACCTGTCACTAATGCGCCTGCAAGAAGCCCTCCCAGTGCTTCTGCTCCAAGTAAAATTCCAACGAATACCGGAACAACCACAGCCATAATTCCAGGGATGAGCATCTCACGCAAAGCTGCTTTTGTTGAAATAGATACACAAGATTTATAATCCGGTTTTTGTGTTCCTGTCATGATTCCAGGATTCTCTCTAAATTGTCTCCTCACCTCTTCAATCATCTTATAGGCTGCTTTAGAAACAGAGTCCATAGTAAGTGAAGAGAATAAAAATGTAAGCATTCCTCCAAGAAATAGCCCAATGATTACATGATAATCCAAAAGATTGATTGCTGTCATTTTTGCAGCTTCCGCATAGGATACAAAGAGTGCAAGTGATGTAAGTGCTGCCGATCCAATTGCAAATCCTTTCCCCATAGCTGCTGTTGTATTTCCAACCGCATCTAGTTTATCTGTGATCTCACGAACAGATTCATCCAAACCAGACATTTCTGCAATTCCTCCTGCATTGTCCGCTATTGGACCATAAGCGTCTACAGCAACAGTAATACCGGTTGTTGAAAGCATTCCTACCGCTGCAAGCGCAATCCCATACAATCCACTTACTTTATAGGAAAGAAAGACCCCTGCACAAATCAAGATCAATGGGAGTGCTGTTGACTGCATTCCCACTGCAATTCCGCTAATGATTGTGGTCGCAGCCCCCGTATTTGACTGCTCCCCAATTCGCTTTACTGGCTTGAATTCTTCCGATGTATAATATTCTGTAACATGACCAATGATAACTCCAATAACCAATCCTGTTATCACTGCTCCTGCTGCTAGAAAGTTACCAAATAAAACTTTACTTAATACAACGGATGATAAAATTACAAGTAACGATGCCACGTAGCTTCCCTTTGTGAGCGCTTTTTGTGGGCTTGTATTTTCCTTTCCTTTTACAAAGAATGTACCAATCATTGATGCAACAAGTCCACTTGCTGCTATAAATAATGGGAACATCACTCCTGCTGAAGAGGATACCAACGCACCAAGTGTTAAGGCAGAAACAAGAGAGCCTACATAGGACTCAAAAAGATCTGCGCCCATTCCAGCAACATCTCCTACATTATCCCCCACATTGTCTGCAATCACTGCTGGGTTTCTTGGGTCATCTTCTGGAATTCCTGCTTCTACTTTTCCCACCAAATCCGCTCCTACATCCGCAGCTTTTGTGTAAATTCCACCACCTACACGAGCAAATAAAGCAATAGAAGATGCTCCAAGACTAAACCCTGACAAGATACTTACATCTTCTGTGAGAAGATAAACAAGACTTACTCCCAAAGCTCCAAGTCCAGCAACGCACATTCCCATGACTGCTCCTCCTGAAAATGCTACTGACAATGCTTGACTCATGCCGCCTGTTTTTGCCGCGTTCGCAGTTCTAATGTTTGCTTTTGTAGCAACGTTCATTCCAAAATATCCCGCAAGAGTTGAAAAAAGAGCCCCGGATATAAAACTAATTGCCGTGATCCAATTGGAAGTTCCAATTCCGATCAACAAAAAAAGTGCAAGTACAAACACAATTAATATCTTATATTCGGACATCAAAAATGCTTTTGCGCCTTCACTAATTGCAGTTGCAATTTCCTTCATTCTTTCAGTTCCTGCATCTTGTCTTCTGACTTTTTCAGCCAGATACCATGCAAATACAAGGGTTAGTATTCCTATCATAGGAACCAAATACAATACTCTCTCCATAATAACCTCCAATACTAATACCAAATCCTAACCACACTTCTTACTACAGTTTTGATTTTAGCAAACATTTCGAAAGTTATCAATCTATTTTTCTAACTATTTTATTTTTTATACATTCATTTTCTAATTTATAAAACTTTTTCTGATTACCTAACTTTTTTTTAGATTGGTGAATAGGTCCCATGATCATATTTTCTTAAAAGGATAATTGCTACGATCGCTGCCACAACTTCTCCAATTGGAAAGGCAATCCAAACTCCTTTCACTCCCAAATACACAGATAATAAAAGTGCTGTTGGAATCGTAATCGCAAATTGTCGCAATAAAGAAACAGTCAGGGAATATTTTCCAAGTCCAAGAGCTTCAAAAATCCCCGTATAGATCACTCCTACTGCCGAAAAGATAAATCCCACACTAATAATACGAAGGGCGTTGATCCCTGCTTTTAGCAATTGTTCATCTGCATCAAAAAGTTGAAAAATTTGTTTTGGAATCCCCATGGCTGCAAGTGTTCCAAGCACCATAATTCCACCAGTTATCAAAAGGCTGTCACGGATTACAGCTTTCACTCTTTTTGTTTCACCAGCCCCATAATTAAATCCAATAATAGGTCTCATCCCCTGTATCAATCCATTTACAGGCATATAAATAAATGTTTGCAGTTTATAGTAAACTCCAAGCGCAGCAATATGCACATTGGAAAAATTAGCAAGCACTTTATTTAACACCGTAACAAGTACCGATGGTAATAGCATCATAGTTATAGAAGGGATTCCAACATTATAAATTTGTAGAACCATCTTTTTATCTTTTTTTAAATATTTGGGGTGAATTGAGATATCAAAATCACGTCTAAAATAGACAACAAAAGATAAGATTGCGGCACTAATTTGCCCAATCACGGTTGCAATACCAGCTCCTGATACTCCTAAAGCAGGAAATCCACATAATCCAAATATAAGAATTGGATCAAGGATAATATTAATGATGCATCCCCCTGCCATAAGGTACATAGTAACTTTCATTTCTCCTATTCCTTGGAAGATCTTTTCCATTGCCAATTGGAATAAACATCCAAAGGATGCACAAATTACAATATACGTATAATTGCATGCTTCTTTTAAAGTTGCAGGATCACTTGTAAACATTTGCAAAAATGGTTTGATCACAACAATCCCAACAAGTGCAATCACAACATAACTAATGCCTGTACAAAAAAGTCCTGTTACGGCAGCTTGATTTGCTTTCTCCTCGTTTCCAGCCCCTTTATAAATTGATATTACCGAAGACATTCCAACGCTCGTTCCAACCGCCACTGAAATAATAATATTTTGTAGCGGATATGCAAGCGATACAGCTGTTAGAGCGTTTGTTCCTAGTCTGGATACATAAATGCTATCTATGATATTGTAGAGAGACTGTATCAACATGGAAAGCATTACTGGAAAGGACATTGATAATAATAATCTACCTATAGGTCTTGTTTGTAATTCATTCTTTTTTTCCATTCTTCCTCCAATCAAAAACCCCGAAGGATAAGAAACTGGCAAGTTTTCCTACCTCCGGGGATTCATAATCATTTGTATCTAACTTTATTCTTCAGTAGCAACTACTTCTTCTACTGGCATTTCCTCTGTAGTATTTACATCTTCCAGAGTCATTTCCTCCATCACAGTATCCTCTTCTGACAAAATTGTTTCTTCAACTTCTTCTGCCTCTTCTTTTGTATAAGAATCTGTATTTAGATTTACTTCTCGGTATTCTTTCATACCAGTACCAGCTGGAATGTGTTTACCAATGATAACATTTTCTTTCAATCCAATGAGGTGATCGACTTTACCCTTAATTGCGGCTTCTGTCAGAACTTTTGTTGTTTCCTGGAAAGAAGCTGCTGAAAGGAAGGAATCTGTAGCAAGAGATGCTTTTGTGATACCAAGCATAATCTGCTCACCTGTTGCAGGCTCTTTTCCTTCTGATTCCAGTCGTTCATTCACTTCGTTGAATTCGAGAACATCCTGCATCGTACCTGGAAGGAATTCAGAATCTCCACGCTCTTCGATGCGGATTTTCTTAAGCATTTGACGAACAATTACTTCGATATGCTTATCGTTGATCTCAACACCTTGGAGACGGTATACACGCTGTACTTCCTGGATCATGTAATCTTGAACCGCACGTAATCCTTTAATCTTAAGAATATCATGTGGATTTACACTACCTTCTGTAAGCTCATCACCAGCCTCTAATACTGCGCCATCCTGAATCTTAATACGTGATCCATAAGGAATGAGATATGCTTTTGATTCACCTGTCTCATGATTTGTAACGATAATCTCACGTTTTTTCTTTGTATCACTGATTGTAGCTGTTCCTGCAAATTCTGTAATAATGGCAAGACCTTTTGGTCTTCTTGCCTCGAAAAGCTCCTCGACACGAGGGAGACCCTGTGTGATATCTCCACCGGCAACACCACCAGTATGGAATGTACGCATAGTAAGCTGTGTACCTGGTTCACCGATTGACTGTGCGGCGATAATACCAACTGCCTCACCAACCTGAACTGCTTCACCTGTTGCCATGTTTGCACCATAACATTTTGCACAAACACCATTTTTACATCTACATGTGAGGATTGTACGAATCTTCACTTTATCTACTGGGTTACCATTTTCATCTACACCAAATTTTACAACTTGCTCTGCACGTTTTGGTGTGATCATGTGATTTGCTTTTACAATAATGTTTCCATCTTTATCTTTGATATCTTCACAGCAATAACGTCCTGTAATACGTTCCTGAAGACTTTCGATTTCTTCATTTCCATCCATAAATGCTTTTACATACATTCCTGGAATCTCTTTTCCATCTTCACAGCAATCACTGTCATGGATGATCAATTCCTGTGATACGTCAACAAGACGTCTTGTTAAGTACCCTGAATCGGCTGTACGAAGGGCTGTATCAGAAAGACCTTTACGAGCACCATGAGCAGACATGAAATATTCCAGTACGTCAAGACCTTCACGGAAGTTTGACTTGATTGGAAGTTCGATTGTATGACCAGTTGTATCTGCCATAAGTCCACGCATACCAGCAAGCTGTTTGATCTGTTTATCAGAACCACGGGCTCCTGAATCGGCCATCATAAAGATGTTATTGTATTTATCAAGTCCTGTAAGAAGTGCCTCTGTAAGCTTGTCATCGGTTGCTTTCCATGTTTCAACAACTTCTTTGTAACGCTCTTCTTCCGTGATAAGACCACGTTTGTAGTTCTTTGTAATCTGATCTACTGTGTTTTGTGCTTCTTCGATCATCTGTGGTTTCTGTGGTGGCACTGTCATATCTGAAATAGAAACAGTCATAGCTGCTCTTGTAGAGAACTTATAACCGATTGCTTTTACTTTATCAAGAACTTCTGCTGTCTGTGTTGCACCATGAGTATTGATAACTTTTTCAAGAATCTGTTTTAATTGTTTCTTACCTACGTGGAAATCAATTTCCATTTTCAGTTCGTTTTCTTCAATGCTTCTATCTACAAATCCAAGATCTTGAGGAATGATCTCGTTGAATAGAAGACGTCCCACTGTTGTATCAATTGTACCTTGTTTTACAGTACCATCTGGCATTGTTTTATGAACACGTACCTTAATCTGTGAATGCAGTGTTACATAACCATTTTCATAAGCAAGAAGTGCTTCATTTAAGCTCTTGAAACACATTCCTTCTCCTTTTGCTCCTGGTCTTACCTGTGTAAGGTAATAAATACCAAGAACCATATCCTGTGAAGGAACTGCTACTGGACCACCATCAGATGGTTTCAAAAGGTTATTTGGTGAAAGAAGAAGGAAACGGCACTCTGCCTGTGCTTCTTCAGAAAGTGGAAGGTGAACCGCCATCTGGTCACCATCAAAGTCGGCGTTAAACGCTGTACAAACAAGTGGATGAAGTTTGATTGCTTTTCCTTCTACAAGGATTGGTTCAAATGCCTGAATACCAAGTCTATGCAGTGTAGGGGCACGGTTTAACATAACTGGATGTTCTTTGATTACTTCTTCCAGAACATCCCATACTTCTGGTTGAAGTCTTTCTACCATCTTCTTTGCATTTTTAATATTGTGTGCGGTACCATTTGCTACAAGCTCTTTCATAACGAATGGTTTAAACAGCTCGATTGCCATTTCTTTTGGAAGTCCACACTGGTAAATTTTAAGTTCTGGTCCTACAACGATAACAGAACGTCCAGAATAGTCAACACGCTTACCAAGAAGGTTCTGACGGAAACGTCCTGATTTACCTTTTAACATGTCAGACAATGATTTTAAAGGTCTGTTTCCTGGTCCTGTTACTGGACGACCACGACGACCATTATCAATCAGTGCATCTACCGCCTCTTGAAGCATACGTTTTTCGTTGCGCACGATAATATCTGGAGCTCCAAGCTCAAGAAGTCTTTGAAGACGATTATTTCTGTTGATAATTCTTCTATAAAGATCATTTAAGTCAGATGTTGCGAATCGTCCACCGTCTAACTGTACCATTGGTCTAAGATCTGGTGGGATAACCGGAATTGCTGTCAGGATCATCCATTCTGGTTTGTTTCCTGATTCGCGGAATGCTTCTACAACCTCCAGACGTTTTACGATTCTTGCTCGTTTTTGTCCTGTTGCATTTTCAAGTTCTGCCTGAAGCTCTGCGTAATCTTTTTCAAGATCAATTGCTTCAAGAAGTTCTTTTACTGCTTCCGCACCCATTCCTACACGGAATGATTTGTAACCCCATTTTTCTTTTGCTTCCTGGTACTCAGCTTCTGAAAGAATCTGTTTGTACTGTAAATCTGTCTCTCCCTTATCAAGAACAATGTAAGATGCAAAATATAATACTCTTTCCAATGTTCTTGGAGATATATCAAGGATTAACCCCATACGACTTGGGATGCCTTTAAAATACCAAATATGAGACACTGGGGCTGCTAATGCAATATGCCCCATGCGCTCGCGACGTACAGATGCTTTTGTTACTTCAACTCCACATCTGTCACAAATTACGCCTTTGTAGCGAATTTTTTTGTATTTTCCACAATGACACTCCCAGTCTTTGCTAGGTCCGAAAATTCTTTCGCAGAAAAGACCATCCTTTTCAGGTTTCAGAGTTCTATAGTTAATGGTCTCAGGTTTTGTTACCTCGCCTTTTGACC
>JARHYE010000002.1 GCA_029258605.1 Ruminococcus sp. | reverse complement strand
TAATTTTAGCACGTGCTTCCAGCTTTTCCAATGTTTTTCCTGCTGGTCCATCTCCTTTTACATAAGAATCTCTATCCCCTGAAAAAAAGGCTTTCACATGGATCTCTATGGGTTCTTTTAACACTCGATAGCCCGATGGCGCTTTCACTTCTTTCAGATAATATACCCCCGAATCAATCCCTGTAATCAAAATAGACCCCTGCGTATCTGATTTCATTTCTACCGCATTTTCTGGTCTTTTTCCACCAGCCGAGTCGGAATGAATTACAAGATACCCGTTGACTCCTTTTTTTACATACACCTCATGTTTGCATTCTAAATCACTATATAGTCGGAACATAGCTCCTTCCAAAAATTGATTTTTATCATTTACCTTTTTTACATCCAGTGCATACGTATAACAGACAACCGTATCCCATGGGGTAAATCCAGTACTACCACTGTTGGCACTATCTGGGTCATTAGAAAATTCTAGCCTTACATCATTTTCCATCGCTTTTATCCCTGGGGACTCAGCTACAGTATCATTAATCCTTGCCGAAAAAGTTACAATCACCTTTTGTCCATATGGATATTCCTTTTGCTGATTTTGGGAAGGAAATTCACGATCGACAATCTTTTTTATATCGGAAACAGATACACAAAAACTATCTCCACTCGTAGGTGTGGTGTCTATGATCATTTCCTCTCGCAAGAGCGTATAGGTTTTATCATTGTTCGTTTGATCTTTCCCTTGAATCCTAATCTGTATAGAATCTTTGTTCAACGTAAGCATTGAATCCATTTTGTCATGCCATGCATAATAATACCGTTCATATCCGTTGATATTTGGAAGTTCAGAAACAAACTTGTACCATATATCCTGACCAATTTCATAATCTCCAATATCATTCCATCCATCCTTATCTGTTATCGCTGGACTTGAAAAATTATCATCTTCTTTTATCTTTTTTATAACAGACGGATAATCCGCCTTTACATGAACCGTGGAATTCGGACTTGCCGTACCTACCATACACAGGGAAGCTGCTGTATCTAATCCTTCCACACGGGTAATTTCATCAAGAAGATAATATCCATATTTTAACCCTCTGATCTCAAAAGAATGATCTGGTTTTATAGATGTAGATCGAATCTCTTGTGCTTGAACTTTTCCATTAGAAATCTGATTTCTTATTTTCTCAACAAAAAATCGAAACTCGCTACAATATCCTTGTACATTCCCCTCTCCTGCTCCCTCGATGGTCGGCTGATCTAAACTTTTTATATAGTCAATCACTTGATATTCCGTGATTGCTTTTTCCGTAATGGTCTGTCCCTTTTTCGAAAGTTCTTCTGCAACTACTTTTTTTAAGGCATGTTCATACATTGGGTTGATCGTATAGTTTATGGACTCTCCATGTTGCGAATTTTCCGCATACAATAATGGATACAAATGATAACTGTTCCCTTGTAACTTCTGCTCTTTACTTCCCTTTACGAAAATAACTGCTGGTCCATCTCCAACAGTTGCGATTCCCTCAATTGTTTCAATAGGACCTTGCAACTGTAAATTTTCCGCCTTTTCTGCCTTTACCTTTTCTATATAACCCATCTGATTTTTACTAACAAAAAAACACGTCAAGGCCATTGTTATAAGCAGAACCTTCTTTTTTCTTATTCTCATATTCCTATTTTCTCCTTTTTCTGATACTTTTATTTACTTTGGGCCTTGAACATCCATACGCATCATCTCCTATGATTCATTTTTGTTTTTAATAATTTGGTAAAATTGAGGATCCCTCAAATTGATGTGATATGATTTATCACAGAAAATAAAATTAGAATTTTAAGATTTGCAGATTTTGAAAATCTGTACTATTAGATTATCTTTATTTTTTAGAAAAGTCAACTTGGCTTTTTTTACAAAAACATGCAATTTTAAGAAAAAAGCTTTCCGAATCTCTTCGAAAAGCTTTTTTGTTTACTGTTCTTCTATTCTTTGAATACAAACAAATATAATTGATCCAACAAATGCACACAAAACGGTAACCACGAAAAGTCTTGACGCTTTTGCTGAAAGCCAGTTAAATCCACCGGTTTCTGTAAGTACAAGTGAGGTGATATTTACAATCATATGAAGAAGTAATGGAGCCAAAAAAGATCCATACTTCTCATACATATAAGCCAAAAGCACTCCCAAAATTAACGTATAGATAAGTTGTACAATGTTTCCATGCGACATGCTAAAAAGTAAAGCGGAAAACATAGCTGCTTTTTTAAAACTTCCAATCATCCGTACTCTTTTAAATAACACACCACGGAAGATTAATTCTTCTGCCGCTGGTACAATAATTCCCAAACATACCAATTGAATCGGAAATGCTGGTGTATACAATATTTGCGATGTTTCCTGATATTTCTGACTATAAAGTGCGATGTTACTAATAAATGTAAGACCATTAAATCCGATACATGACACTATTCCAAACATAATCAGCCAAACATATTTTGCCGGCTTTGCCTTTTGTTGTTGTGGAACGTTAATAAATTTTTCTCTCTTTCTATCCGCATAAAAGAAGTAAAATGAAACAGGGATTGTAAAAAGGGCTCCAAGGGCAAGTATTTCCACCTGATGGCCTAATAACACTTTGTATAGCTCTCCTGATTTGCTCATAACCATCTGTAAGAGCTGTTCTTGTGACGTAACACCAGACGCAAGACTTTCTCCTGTTAGACTTATCACATGTGGCATCAAAAACAAAAATTCAGCAATAAATTTCACAGCAAATCCAACCAGCCAGTAAGCCAGCATTGGACCAAACAAATACCAAAATGGGTTTTTTATAAATTTATCATTCATATTCTACCTCCCAATTTTCTCCAACAGCCACGCCTTTAGTTGCTCTTCTGTTCCAGATACCGATCCTTGAATCATCTCTGGTTTTCCACCCCCTCTTCCATCAAACCATTCTTTCAAACCTGATGCAAGAAAACGAACATCCATTCCTTTACTTCCAATCACATAACGATACGTCTGTTCTTCTGTTTTTTGAAAAACCGCACAGATTTCTTTTCCTTCCATTAAGACTAGGTTCATCAAAGTCCTAATTTCGTCTCCTTCCAAATCTGATTCAAATAAAATGATTGCATTTCCGTTCTCTTTTGCCACTTCTTTCGCTTTATAAGCTAGCAATTGTTTTTGCGTTTCCATCCCCTTTTGCTTCAATAGATTTTGCTCTTCTTTTAATTTTTCAACCGCAGAGGAAACTTCATTTTCTTTTACACATAAAAGAGTGGAAACTTTTTTCGTCTGTTCCTCTTTCATCCTATAATCCAACAATGCCCGGAAACCACAAAGCATCGTTACACGAACACCACCTTTGTAACGCTGTACGTTTGTCAGACGAATGATTCCAATTTCTCCTGTTTTCTTCACATGAGGTGCACAACATGCACAGCAATCATATCCTTCGATCGTAACAATCCTTACCTGACCTTCAATCTCAATTTTACTTCGATAAGAAATCTCTTTCAGTTCCTCTTTGGAAGGATAGATTACTTGAATATCTATGTTTTTTGTTACTGCTTCATTGGCTTTCCACTCAATCTTTCGCAAATCTTCTTTCGAAAGTTCCCCGTTAAAATCCATGGTACAGTCTTCGCTTCCCAGATGAAATCCAACATTGTTATATCCAAACGCTTCATGAATCAACCCCGATACAATATGCTCTCCTGTATGTTGCTGCATTTTCATAAAACGGATATCCCAATCAATCTTACCACGTACTTCTTTTCCCTCTAAAAGAGGTTCTTTTGTCATATGATAAATTTCTCCATCTACCTCTTGCACATCAAATACCGGTACGTCATCTATCCGCCCAGTATCTGCATATTGGCCGCCTCCTTCTGGAAAAAAGGCGGTCCTCGTAAGGACCACCTTGTAATAATCTTTTTCCTTCTGGCATGACTGAACCGTTGCTGCAAACTCTGTCATATGACTGTCGTAATAAAACAACTTTTCTGTCATAACGTTTCTTACATCCTTTCTGGTGCTTCAAAACCAAGCAGATCAATACATGTTTCAAGCACTTCTTTTGTAAGTTTTAAGAGTGCGATGTATCCTGCTTTACGTGCTTCATTTTCTTCTGCAAGAATCTTTGTCTCATGATAAAATTTATTAAATGCGTTTGCAAGATCGTAAATATAAGCACATAGCTTATGTGGTGCTGTCTCTTGGTATACAGAATTGATCACATCATTGAACTTCGCAGTTTCGAGCATCAATGCTTTTTCATACTCACTAGAAGCATCCTGAATTGTTAATGCATCGATATTTCCACCATTTTCTACATATTTATTGAGAATGGATTTGATACGGACAATTGTATATAAAATATATGGTCCTGTGTTTCCTTCAAAAGATGTAAAACGATCGACATCAAAGATATAATCTTTGGATGCCTGATTCGAAAGATCTCCGTATTTAATCGCTGCAAGTCCTACCATTTGCGCTGTACGTTTTGCCTCTTCTTCTGCTACCGTACGATTTTCCATGATCTTTTTGTACATCTCTTCGTTGATTTCACGAATCAGATTTTCAAGACGCATAACCCCACCTTCACGGGTCTTAAATGGCTTTCCGTCCTTACCATTCATTGTACCAAAACCTAAGAACTTTAATCCTGTTTCTTCTTTTACAATTCCTGTTTTCTTTGCACAGCGGAACACCTGAACAAAATGAAGCTCTTGACGTTTATCAACTACATAAATCACTTCATCTGGGTTATAGAGTTCTTCTCTTTCTACAAGAGTTGCAAGGTCTGTTGTATCATACAATGCCGCACCATCTGATTTTAAAATCATACATGGTGGAACTTCTTTTTTATCTGTTTCTTCTTGTACATCTACTACAAGTGCTCCATCATCCAAATGCGCAAATCCTTTTTCCTTTAACATCTCTACCATGTCTGGAATATACTTTTGTGCATCTGCTTCCCCTTTCCAAAGGTCGAAGTCTACATTAAGATTCTTGTAGTTTTTCTTTAAATCCGCTACGGAAATGTTCATAATGTGTTTCCAGATGGCACGATGACCTGGACGACCATTCTGAAGTAGAAAGGTTGCTTGAAGCGCTTCCTCTCTATAGTCGTCATGCTCTTTTGCATACGCACTTGCTGTAGGATAGATTTCTTCTAACTCACCAATTGTAAATGGTGCCTCTTCTGGATATTCTCCCGTAAAATCATCATCAAAATATGGAAGTTCTGGCTGACGTTTCTTTAATTCTGTAATAATAAGACCCATCTGATATCCCCAGTCTCCTAAATGAATATCGCCAATCACCTTATTTCCTTTATAACGAGCGATTCTCTTTACACTTTCCCCAATGATTGCTGAGCGCAAATGTCCTACGTGTAATGGTTTTGCCACGTTTGGTCCGCCGTAGTCAACAACAATTGTCTTTGGCTCTGCTTCTTTTTCTACTCCAAGCTTTTCATCTTTTGACATCGTATTTAAAAATTGAGATACAAAGGAAAGGTTTATTTTTAAATTAATAAATCCTGGCATCACTGCTTCTGCTACTTCAAAGCAATCACTTTCCTGTAATCTTGCAACTACATCATTTGCAATCATAATTGGTGCTTTTTTATAGGCTTTTGCCGCTGCCATCGCACCATTACACTGGTATTCACACAAATCCGGGCGATTTGACAAACTTACTTTTGCGTAAGTCTCTTCGTATCCAGCTTCTTTAAATGCTTTTTTCATTTCTATGGTAATAAGTTCCAACAATGTCTTCACTTTCATTCACTCTCCGTTCTTTTTTCTTCCATTTTGCTATTTTACCATGTATAATCATGTTGGGC
>JARHYE010000099.1 GCA_029258605.1 Ruminococcus sp. | reverse complement strand
AAAATCATATAAAACTTTCTTTCTTTTCTCAAATGTTTGATCCAATTTATTCACCTCTTTCCCAAATAATCCTTTCTTCTATAAAGAAAAAAACACTCTATATTGTGTATAGAGTGTTCATTCATCTTATCCACTTAGTTAAATACACTAAGGTTCAAAACCAATGCTAAAACGATAAACAAAATTGCAAGGAACTTTGTCGATTTTACAAGTGCTCCTTCCATGGAACGACCTTTATTCTGTCCCCAATAGGTATCTGCCGCACCTGCAATTGTTCCAAGGCCAGCAGACTTTCCTTCCTGAAGAAGGATAATTGCTGACAACGCAATACAATCTATCACAAAAATAATTGTTAAAACGATTTTCAAAATCTCCATCTATCTACACCTCCCGCATATAAACAGATATATTTTAACATACTTATTTTGCATTTGCAAGATTTTTACCCAACTTCTTCTTCAACCCTAAGAAGCCTATTATACTTTGCCACACGTTCAGATCTGCACGGCGCTCCCGTCTTTATTTGCTCTGCATGAAATGCTACCGCAAGATCTGCTATCGTGGTATCTTCCGTCTCTCCGGATCGATGAGACAATACACAAGTGTATCCTTTTTTCTTTGCAAGAACGATGGTTTCCATTGCCTCTGTCAAGGTACCAATCTGGTTTACCTTAATTAAAATTGCATTTGCAACTTTATTTTCTATTCCTTTTTTCAATCTTTTTTTATTTGTAACAAATAAATCGTCTCCGACTAACTGTACATCGTTTCCAAGCGTTGCTGTGAGCAATTGCCATCCTCTCCAGTCTTCTTCATCAAGTGGATCTTCTATAGAGCATATTGGAAATTCTTGTAGAAGTTGATCATAGAAACAAATAAGTTCTTGTGCCGTTCTCTCTATCTTCTGACCTCTCATTTGACTCTCTCCTGGAAATTCATATTTTTTTGTTTTTTCATTGTAAAGCTCCGATGCTGCCACATCAAGTGCTATCTGAATATCTGTTCCCATCTCATAGCCTGCTTTTTCTACTGCTTCTCTTAAAAATGAAAGTGCCTCTTTTGTATCTCTTAAATTCGGTGCAAATCCACCTTCATCCCCGACCGAAGTGCGAAGTTGATGTACATTTAAAAGTTCTTTTAACGTATGGTAAATCTCTGCGCACATTCTTAATCCTTCTTTAAAAGATGGGGCACCCACTGGCATAATCATAAATTCTTGAATATCCAACGTATTATCTGCATGTCTTCCTCCATTTAAAATATTCATCATTGGAATCGGTAGTTCTCTGGCATTTATCCCTCCTAAATACCGAAATAGTGGAAGTTTCATTGCTTTCGCAGCTGTTTTTGCAACTGCAAGAGAAACCCCTAAAATAGCATTCGCTCCTAATCGTTCTTTGTTCTTTGTACCATCTAGTCGAACCAGCAATTGATCAATTGCTACTTGATCTAAGACATTCATTCCTATAACCGCATTTGCAATTTCATCATTCACATGATTTACGGCACATGTAACCCCTTTTCCACCATATCTTATTTCTCCATCTCTAAGTTCCATGGCTTCATATTTTCCTGTTGATGCACCTGATGGCACGGCTGCTCGTCCTACAATGTCATTTTCTACAAGCACTTCTACTTCGATTGTTGGATTTCCTCTCGAATCCAGAATTTCTCGTGCGTATATATCTTGAATCGGTATATTTAAAACCATATTCTATTCCCTCCTTTTCCCATAGTATTTCCATTTCCCTCGTCTTAATTCGTTGACTTTTATTTTTTGTCGGGTTACAATTTCAATATTATAACTTGTATGTAATATGGGGGGAAATTTTACTATGAAAGAAAAGTTCAAACAGTTCTCGCTCCTTACTGCGAGCATCCTTGTGATGGCTATTGGAACTTACTTTTTTAAGTTCTCAAACAATTTTACGTTTGGCGGAATCACTGGTCTTGCTGTTTTAATCAACAAGTTTGGCTGGATGTCTGCTAGTGATTTTACTTTTGTCGCAAATATGGTTCTTTTGATTATCGGATTTATTGTTCTTGGAAAAGGATTTGGGGCTAAAACTGCCTATTGTAGTATTTTACTTTCTGTAACATTATCTTTCTTAGAGCGTGTCTATCCTATGGATCATCCACTTACCGATCAACCGATGTTAGAATTGTGCTTTGCGATTGCTCTTCCAGCACTTGGTTCTGCTATTTTATTTAACATTGGTTCTTCCAGTGGTGGTACTGATATTATCGCTATGATCCTAAAAAAATATTCCAGCTTTGACATTGGAAAAGCCCTTCTTGTATCCGACATTTTAATTACGATTGCTGGTTGTCTTGTGTTTGACATAAAAACAGGTTTATATTCATTTTTAGGACTATCCATTCGCTCTTTCATGATAGACAACTTTATCGAAAGTTTTAATCTTTCTAAATATTTTAATGTGGTATGTGATACTCCGGAGCCAATCTGTGACTTTATTGTAAACACGCTTCATCGAAGTGCCACAGTTTGTAAGGCTCAAGGTGCTTTTACTGGAAATGATAAGTACATCATTTTTACTGCTCTTAATCGCCCTCAGGCTGTAAAACTTCGTAACTTTATTAATGAAAATCAACCACAGGCTTTCATCCTTATTTCCAATACAAGCGAGATTATTGGAAAAGGATTCCATAGTATTTAAAAAGGAGATCCTATTTTTATGAAACATCTTGTAATTGCAGAAAAACCTTCCGTCGGTAGAGACATTGCCCGTGTTCTACACTGTACACAAAAAAAATCTTCTTATATAGAAGGAACACAATACATTGTCACTTGGGCTATGGGACATCTTGTTACTTTAGCAGACCCAGAATCCTACGGGGAGCAATATAAATCCTGGAATCTGGAAACTCTACCTATGCTTCCAGACCCCTGGAAATTAACAGTCATACGTCAAACTTCAAAACAATACCGTTGCATCAAAGAATTGCTGTATCGAAAAGATGTCTCTGATATTATTATTGCCACAGATGCCGGACGAGAAGGTGAACTCGTTGCCCGATGGATTTTAGAAAAAGCCGGCTGCAAAAAACCTGTTCAAAGGCTTTGGATTTCTTCTGTTACGGATAAAGCGATCAAAGAGGGGTTTTCTCACTTAAAACCTGGAGAAGATTATCGAAACCTTTACAAAGCCGCAGTTGCAAGAGCTAAAGCTGACTGGGTTGTTGGAATAAACGCAACACGCGCACTTACCTGCCGTTATAATGCCCAACTTTCCTGCGGACGTGTTCAGACTCCTACCTTATCTATGATTGCAACACGCGAAAAAGAAATTCGTTCTTTCCAACCTGTTTCCTATTACGGACTAAAAGCAATTGCACAGGGAATCACTTTTTCTTGGTACGATAAATCTTCTGGTTCTTCTAGAAGTTATGACCGTGGTAAAATACAGACCCTCTATCAAGCACTTGAAAAAGAAGCTTTAAAAATTATTAACGTACAGAAAAAAGCTAAAAAATCCTTTTCTCCTTTGCTTTATGATTTAACTACGCTCCAACGAGAAGCCAATCAACGTTATGGATTTTCTGCCAAACAAACATTAAATATTATGCAGCACCTATATGAAAATCACAAAGTTCTCACCTATCCTCGTACAGATTCTAGATATTTGACTACCGACATTGTAGATACCTTAAAAGAACGCCTCCAGGCATGCGCAGTTGGACCTTATCGCAAATTTGCTCGTCGACTTTCTATGCAGCCAATAAAAAGCAATGGTTCTTTTGTAAACAATGCAAAAGTATCGGATCATCATGCAATCATTCCAACCGAGCAGTTTGTATCTCTCGAACATATGACAAATGACGAACGAAAAATCTATGACATGGTTGTTCGACGCTTCCTTGCTGTTTTATCACCTGCTTGTGAATATGAAGAAGTTGTGATTCACTCCTTCATCGGCTCCGAACAATTTACCGCAAAAAGTAATTTTATAACCTCATATGGTTGGAAAGAGATTTACGATGCCAATAACTTCAATGAAGACAATGAAGATATCTGCTTTACCAAAACTACTCTTCCTTCTCTGGAAGAGGGAACCAGCCTTTGTGTCTCCTCTCTTTCGATCACAGAAGGAAAAACAAAGCCACCTGCGTATTTCACGGAAGGAACTTTAATTGCTGCTATGGAAAATCCTGTAAAATATATGGAACACAAAAATCAACATTTAGCAAAAACTTTAGGAGAAACTGGTGGAATTGGCACTGTTGCCACAAGGGCGGATATTATTGATAAATTGTTTAAAAGCTTTCTTATGGAAAAGAAAGGAAAGGAAATCCACATTACTTCAAAAGGAAAACAATTATTAGACCTCGTTCCAAAAGATCTAAAAACTCCAGAGCTTACCGCTTATTGGGAACAGCGATTAACTGCCATTTCTAAAGGAAAGGAGTCCGACGTTTCTTTTCTGTCAGAAATAGAATCTTACACCAAAAGTCTTGTATCTGAAATAAAAACTTCTTCCGGTCAATTTCATCACGAAAATATGACTCGAACAAAATGTCCACAATGTGGAAAACACTTGCTGGAGGTAAATGGAAAGCACGGCAAATTGCTTGTATGCCAAGATCGCGAATGTGGTTATCGCGAAACAATTTCTAGACATACAAATGCCCGCTGCCCTGTATGTCACAAAAAAATGGAACTCATTGGAAAAGGAGACGGACAACGTTTCATCTGTAGTTGTGGATACAAAGAAAAGCTTTCTGCCTTTCAAAATCGTAAAGCAAACACTTCAAAAGGTGCAAGTAAAAAAGACGTAAATAAGTATTTGAAACAGCAGGCAAAAGAAGCCTCTGCCCCTATCAATAGTGCTTTTGCTGATGCTTTTTCCAACATAAAACTTGATTCATAAAAAAAATCTGATGTGCACTATAAAATGTGTCCATCAGATTTTTTACATAAACATGTATTAGTGAAAAAAGTGGTCTCCAATCTGTAATCCCCAATTTCCATTTCCAAAATAAAGACAATCCCCTACTGGATTTACTCCAGCCAAAGCGTCTCCAGCTGCCTGATATGCAGTCTGTGTATATCCACCACTGTAGAGAACGCTATCTAACCATCCTGTCATCGCTGGACCAAACTGTCCTGACTGATAAATAACTGAAGAAATAGAATTTGGATAAACTCCGCTTCGTACACGATTCATAACAACTGCGCCTACTGCAACCTGTCCTTCATAAGGTTGATTTCCCGCTTCGCAAAAAATCAATGCTGCCAATAGTTCCTGTTCTCCAGCTGCAGGAGTGACTGCCTGTGCTTGGGATTGAGCTTGAGCCTGTGCTTCTGCTTCTGCTCTTGCCTCTTCTTCCGCTTTGATTCTAGCTTCTTCTTCTGCCTTTGCTTTTG
>JARHYE010000078.1 GCA_029258605.1 Ruminococcus sp. | reverse complement strand
CAAGATTAGAATTTAGTATGGCAGTGAGACAGTTTGTATTTGCAGTTGCAGGTACTGGTATCGGCTTGGTAGTTCCTATTTTGATCCGAAAAATTAAAGGAGTAGAAAGTTGGACCATTATTTATGCCGGAATTGGTATTGCTTCTTTGCTTCTTGTTGCTGTATTTGCGCGATATTCAGGTGGAGCAAAACTTGGATTTACCATTCCAGGAATTGGGATTACCATCCAACCATCCGAATTTGTAAAAATTTTGTTTGTTTTTTATGTTGCATCTAGTCTTAGTAAAGATACTAGTTTTAAAAATATTGTGATCACAACAGCTATAGCAGCTGCACATGTACTTGTACTTGTACTTTCTACCGATCTTGGAGCTGCACTGATCTTTTTCGTTGTATATTTAGTGATGCTTTATGTGGCTACAAGAAATCCGTTTTATGCACTAGCAGGCATTGGTGCAGGGGGAATGGCATCTGTGATCGGGTATCATCTGTTTGCCCACATTAAAATTCGTGTTGCTGCTTGGAAAGATCCGTTTTCTGCTTATGATTCAGGCGGATATCAAGTTGCACAGTCCTTATTCGCGATTGGTACTGGAGGGTGGTTTGGAATGGGACTTTACCAGGGGCTTCCGGACAGCATTCCGGTGGCTGAATCAGACTTTATATTTTCTGCCATCTCAGAAGAATTAGGATTGATTTTCGCACTTTGTCTGATTTTAGTGTGTGTAAGTTGTTACGTGATGTTTTTAAATATTGCGATGGCACTACACAACCAATTTTATAAATTGATTGCACTTGGCCTAGGAACATGCTATATTTTTCAAGTTTTTTTAACAATAGGAGGAGTAACAAAATTTATTCCATCTACAGGAGTTACGCTTCCGCTTGTAAGTTATGGTGGTAGTTCCATCTTAAGCGTGATGATCATGTTTGGTATCATACAAGGACTTTATATTGTAAGAGAAGACGAGGAAGAGGATATTGAGAAGAGAAGAGAAAGACAACTTCGTAGAAGTGGATATTCCAAGAAGAAAAATCAAAAAAGGGCACAGCGAAGAGAAAAGACAACGTTCGAAGAGATTCCGCAACAAAGAATTCGCTAGAGTAACTTATGCATTTGTTGTACTATTTCTTGCTCTAATGTGTTATATAGTATATTTCAACATTGTACGAGCAAAAACAATAGTAAATAGCCCATACAATCAAAGACAAGATGCTTTTGCAGATCGCATTATTCGAGGAACGATTACCGATCGAGCGGGAAATGTTCTTGCAGAAACACAGGTTATGGAAGATGGTTCAGAAGTTCGAAATTATCCATATGGCCCAGCTTTTGCACATGTGGTAGGTTATAGCAATCCGCATACTGGAAAAAGTGGTTTAGAGTCCGTTGAAAACTTTGAGTTATTGACTTCAAATTCCTTTTTTTTGGAAAAGATTGCCAACGATTTTAAAGGGCAGAAAAATATGGGTGATACCGTTGTTACGACGTTAGACGCCAACCTTCAACAAGCGGCATACAATGCATTGGGAGATAATAAAGGTGGAATTGTTGTTATGGAAGCAAGTACAGGAAAGATACTTGCTATGGTATCTGGACCTACATTTGATCCTAATACAATTGAAGAAAGTTGGGATTATTTGAATGCAGATGATAGTGAAAGCCCACTTTTAAATCGAACCACACAAGGTGCGTATGCGCCAGGGTCCACATTCAAAGTGATTACGGCATTGGAGTTCATGAGAGAATACAGCGATTATGAAAATTATACTTATGAATGTAGCGGACAGATAGAAAGAGATGGTACTACAATTCCATGTTTTAACGGAAACGTTCATGGTCATGAAGATCTTCGTGCATCCCTTGCAAATTCATGCAATGGATCATTTGCCAATATTGGATTAATGCTAGATAAGACAGCGTACAGACAAACTTTGGAGAGCTTACTTTTTAACAAAAAACTACCATGTGTTTTTGATTATAGCAAAAGTCTGTTCCAGATCACAAAAGACACGGGAACCGCAGAAATGATGATGACGGCAATGGGACAGGGAAAAACAATGACAAGTCCTTACCATATGGCATTGATTACTTCTGCAATTGCAAATGGTGGTGTATTAATGGAACCATATCTTGTAGAAAAGGTTACCAATCACAGAGGCGCTCAGATTCGTAAAAATGTACCGAGAAGTTATAAAAAATTAATGTCTGTAGAAGAATCAACGAAGTTGAAATCTTACATGCATTCTGTCATAGAGGAAGGCATTACTGCTACAGCGCTACAGGGGTTATCCTATTCAGTTGCCGGGAAAACCGGAACAGCAGAATACAGTCTGACAGATGAAAACAAAACACATTCTTGGTTTATAGGATTTACAAATGTAGATAATCCAGAACTTGTGATCAGCGTAGTTATTGAAGGAAATGACGGGGATCTAAATACCAATGCAGTTTCAATTGCAAGACAAGTGTTAGACGCATATTACAATCAATGGTAAGGAAATAAAAGGAAGAAGTTCATGCAAATAAAATTTTATTGTGATTTGTATATCAGTGAAGATTTTCACACAAAAAAAGAAAAGATCATAAAAAAATTACGAAACAATAAAGTACAACCACAAGTCTACGTGTTAGCATTACCAGCGGGGAAACAAAATTATCTAGAGTTTTATTCCTCTGTGATGCTTAAGCAGCGTGCTTTTCAAAGCACACCAGTTTTTGTTGTTGGAATTGCAAATGGATATGATGATGCGCTTTATATGACACAGGATCTTGTAGAAGAGGTATATAAGAAAACGAAAGATACAAATATACGTGGGTATATTGAATCAAGGCAGAACGCATTCGAAAAAGAAAGAGGGTAACAGATATGTTACATGTATTACTGTGTATTCTAAAAATAGTAGGTTGGATTCTGCTTGTAATATTGGGAATTATAATAGTGGTTGTTGGTATCTTTCTTTTCGAACCTATGCGCTATCAAATTCGCTTAAATATAGAGGAAGATCCCAAAACTGTCTTTGCGAATCTGAAATTCAGCTGGCTATTTCATTTGATCAGAGGTCAGATTTTGTACGACAAAGAAGAAGTTGTCTGGACGATCAAGGCGGCCTGGAAAACATTTCCTAGAGAAGCGGAAGAAAAATTTATTTCTGATCCAGCGCCGAAGCATCCTACACCGAAAGATTCATCCGATCAAAAAGAAAACATAAAGGATGAGAACGAAAAGATAGAGGAAAAGATAGAAGAAAAGATAGAGGAAAAGACAGAAGAGAAGATAGAGGAAAAGACAGAAGAGAAGACAGAGAAGAAAGCACGAAAGAAAGATTCAAAGAAAATACAAGAGATTTTTGAAAAAATCAAATACAAATTTCAAAAAATCTGTGCTACTATGAAACTATTACAAAAGAAAAAAGAATATATTTTACGTTTTCTTAAAAATGATATTCACAAAAGTGCATGGAAACTTTGTGTTGTACAACTAAAAAAACTTCTTCGTAGAATGAAACCGAAGAAGATCGTTGGAAGCGTAGAATATGGAACAGAAGATCCAGCATTTACAGGGAAAATACTTGCAGTGATCAGCATGATCTATCCATTTACTGGAGAACAAATTGAAATCATTCCAGATTTTGATGAAAAAAGATTGAATGCAGATGTTTGTGTTGAGGGAAAAATTCGAAGTGTTTTCTTTCTATGCCTGGGTGTACGGTTGATTATGACCAAAGAAATACGCATTACCTATAAACATATTAGAAAATTATTGGATAGAATGTGATTGGAGGACAGAGCTATGGCAGAAGGAAACAATTTTAAAAATACGGTGGATGCATTATTCCAAGGGATGGACAATGTTATTTCGTCTAAGACAGTGGTAGGAGAAGCGATTCATATTGAAGATACCATTATTCTTCCGTTAGTTGATGTATCTTTTGGTATGGGAGCAGGATATCTTACAGATGAAAAAAAAGGACGTGGAACAGGCGGACTTGGTGGAAAGATATCTCCAAGCGCAGTTTTAGTTATTAAAGACGGGACTACAAGATTGGTTAATATTAAAAATCAAGATACAGTGACAAAAATTTTAGATCTTGTCCCAGATATGGTGGATCGTTTTACTACAAAAAAGGAAGATCGAGTTACAGAAGAAGATGTGATGGATATTTTGAATGCTGAGGAATAAAGCATCATTTATATTTTATGGCATACAATATAGTAAAGAGAATTTCGGAGGGAACGAGTTTGAAAAGAGTAATAGGATTTGCTCTTATTTGCTTTGCTCTTGGAATGATACTGATGTGTTTTCTTCCGGAATGTGCAGGTGTATGTGTGATTATCATATGCCTGCTTTTAGGATATAAACTTTTTTGCTGTTAAGCAGAAGTTTAAGAGAATTAAAAAAGGACAGAAAAAAAGTACTCACAAAGTTGTGGGTACTTTCCGTGTCCTTAAAATGTTTTATTATGCACGTTCAACGCAACCTGATTTTAAGCAAGATGTACATACGTACATTTTCTTAGCACCGTTTTCAGTTTTTACTTTAACGGATTTTACGTTTGATTTCCACATTTTTGGTGTTTTTCTATGAGAGTGACTTACATTGTTTCCGAAGTGAGCACCCTTTCCGCAAATAGCACATTTAGCCATCATTGCACCTCCTAACAATCTGAAATAGT
>JARHYE010000037.1 GCA_029258605.1 Ruminococcus sp. | reverse complement strand
TTATCATTCGTGCTATTAACACAATTGACGCTATGACAGCATCTATTGAAAGAATTGATTGGGATATTTTACAGAAGATTACAGAAAGAATTCTTGCAGAAGTTCCAAATGTTAATAGAGTGTGCTATGATATGTCACCAAAGCCACCAGCAACAATTGAGTTTGAATAAGTTCGTGCAAACAGCATATAATTTTAATGGATAGTTCCATTGACTTTCCGCTTTGTACTTGTTAGTATATTAGTACAAAGAAAGTTTACCATTGACCGATATGTGATATATAAATGGTCGGGTTGAAAGTTTACCGCTGACCGATATGCGGTATATAAATGGTTGGGTTGAAAGTTTAGTCCCTCGCCGAAAGGCGAGGGACTTTTTTCATATTTCCGCAGAGAGGATGGAACGAATGAAGAAATCAGGGTTTTATATCATAAAGGACAGATTTTTTTAAGATATGCCGGATCCGTATCTCAAGGGAAATAAGGCAGGCAATAGACCACATTATTATTGTTTTGAGGATAATGCTATAGGAATTTATTGGATGATACCGTTTTCTAGCAGAATAGATAAGTTTCGGAAAATAATAGAGAAGAAAGAACAATCAGGCAAGCCATGCGATATTCTGCACATTGTGAAGTTGGATGATAATAGAGAAAGTGTATTTTTAATACAAGATATGTTTCCTATCACAGAGGAATACATAGAACGTGAATATACGATTGCCGGAAATCATTTGATGCTGACCAGTGAACATACGGCAAAAGTAATCGAACAAAAGGCGAGAAAAGTGTTGGGAATGTTAAAGCGTGGTGTGAAGTTCATGCCTACACAGCCGGATGTGCTATCGATATTAGAGAAATTAAAGCAGAAAAAATAGTTTTATCTGGCTCTATTTTGGCTCTAATAATTTGACACGAAAAAAATATCAAATAAAATTCAGAGAATATGAATACAAAACAACACAAATGTGTACCGGAAAGTACCTAGATTATCCTATCTGCACCCGAGTTTGAATAAGATATAGAAACCCCGTAAAGCCTTATTTTAAAGGCTTTACGGGGCTTTTTTTATATCTGAAGACAATCAAGTAACAATAATTTTTAATATGATTGTAAATAGTTTCTTCTTATTTAGCTGGGAATTGACTCGTCTAGTCTAGATAGATTTCATTAGTTACTGAATTTCTAGTACATATCAGACCATGTTCCAATATGATCCAACATATTTAAAGAATCATGACCTTTGGTTTTTGTGGTACGCCGGATTCATCTCGGTATGCATGCAGTGTTAAAGGTCCGGGGTAATACATGAAAGGAGTTTAAGATGGATCCAGAAGTAAGACGGAGTCAAATCAACGAGGACAATTGGAAAAGCAAAGATTAGCCATGATCATGGAGGAAAATGAGATAGAATAGGGTCAGAAAGGAACTCATGAAGTACATTTTTCTGTATTGGATTACAAGAAAAAGATTCGAGAACAAGAAATAGCTGTTATAAAGAAAGAGAATGTATTTTTGTTAAATGTAGCATATGATATGGATCGAGGTGTAGTTGTTTTGGGAGGAAAATAAGATTAAGGGAGCAATAGACGTTATAATGTATAATATCTTAGAAATAAAAGATAAAAATACCATGTTTTATGTACTATAAAGCCCGAATAACAGCATGGCAAAGAAAATTTGCGTAAGATTTTGGGATAGGTAAAGTCGCATTGCTAGCCATCAGGCATAAAGGCGAGTAATAATATGGCTAAAGGAGGTAAGCAAATGAACATCGGTGAAAAAATTATCGAAATTAGAAAAGAAAGAAAAATGACACAGGAGGATTTTGCAAAAATATTTCATGTAACAAGGCAGACAGTTTCAAATTGGGAACATGAGAAAAGTTATCCAGATTTGCAAACAATTATTCAGATCAGTGATGAATTTAATATTTCGCTGGATAAGCTGTTAAAGGAGGACATACAAATGGTGAAAAAAATCGATAGTTATAAGAAATATAAAAAGGTATTTTGGGGAGTGGGAATATCTATTTTAAGTATTGTTGTTTGTGTAGTAGTATATCTGGCTGTATGTACGGTGCAACATAATAAAATGTATGATCAGGTGATAGACGCCGGATTCAAAAAAGAGTTGACGGAAGATTTTATTGAAAAATACCAAGGCTATTATGCTTTGACAGAAGATGGTGTGGATTATTTGGTGGAACCAAAGTCTATTGGAAAATACGAATTAGATAATAAGAATTTTGTTTTAGTTGCTCGAAAAGGAGAGCAAGACATTACATTGATGATTGATGAGAACAAAAAAATTACATTAGCATTATACCAGGGACAGATTGAAATTGATCAGGAAGGAAAACAAGTGAATGTAACAGAAAATATGACGAGGGAGCAAAGAAAACGTGAAAATGAGTTGTTAAACGAACGAAAGGAAGAACTTATGCCTATTCTTCATAAAGCTTTAGAACTTTGGGAAGCAATAAATAATTAAAATGCTAGAGTGCAGATAAACAGTTGCTTTCATAGTAGTATCATGGGTATGAATATAGTATTTTGAAAATCAATGTGAAGCGTATTGTTACTTTAAAGAATAAAATGGTATAATGTATGCAACAAATTAGAAATCGTGGGTGTTTATATGATAGTTATCATATACGGATCAACTAAAAAATGTTCAGTAACCATTGGTTGCACATTACAAGGTTCTGTTTGTAATAGATTAATCGATGCCAGACACGCAATGTCTGGCGAAAATTATATAATTCTCAGTTTGTGTCGTGGGATTTTTTGAAATAATTGATAAGCTGTAGGTGAAAGAGAGGGAGAAACATGGACACAAAAAAGATCGGAGCTTTTTTGAAAAAATGCCGCAAGGAAAATAATCTCACACAAGAACAGCTTGCAGAAAAGTTTGGTGTATCGGCGAGAACCGTTTCCAGATGGGAGACAGGATCGAATATGCCAGATCTTAGTATATTGGTTGAGCTTGCTGATTATTATGACATTGAAATAAAAGAGCTTCTGGATGGAGAAAGGAGTTCGACTATGAACAAAGAGATGAAAGAAA
>JARHYE010000081.1 GCA_029258605.1 Ruminococcus sp. | reverse complement strand
CGTTATAATACTTGTTAAAAAAATGTCTTGAAAAGAAAGGTGGAATAACTATGAGGCTTTTAACTTTTAAAGGCGGTATTCATCCAAATGATGGAAAAAGTCTGTCAAAAGATCAGCCAATCAAAGAACTGCTTCCAGGAAATGAGTTGGCCTATCCGCTGTCGCAACATATCGGGGCACCTGCGGTTTCTATTGTAAAAAAAGGAGATCATGTATTAAAAGGGCAAAAGATTGCTGAGGCAGGTGGATTTGTGTCTTCTCCAGTGTATGCTTCCGTATCTGGAACAGTAAAAGGAATAGAAAAGCGTTTTAATCCAGCTGGAACAAAGACAGACTGTATCATTGTGGAGAATGATCATACATATACAGAAGTGGAATATGAAACAGTGGAGTCATTTGAACAACTTTCTAAAGAAGAAATTATAAAAAAGATCCAAGATGCAGGTGTGGTAGGAATGGGAGGAGCTGGCTTCCCAACCCATGTAAAATTATCGCCAAGAGACGCTGATAAAATTGAGTATATCATAGCCAATGGTGCAGAGTGTGAACCATACCTTACAGCAGACTATCGGTGTATGTTAGAAAACACAGAAGAAATTGTAAGCGGGATGCGCATTGTATTGTCGTTATTCAAAAATGCAAAAGCTATTTTTGGGGTGGAAGATAACAAAATGGATTGTGTTGCAAAATTAAAAGAAGCAACAAAAAATGAACCACGAATGGAAGTAATGGCTCTTCAAACAAAGTATCCACAAGGAGCAGAACGTCAGTTAATTTATGCGTTAACAAAGCGCTCTTTAAATTCATCTATGCTTCCAGCAGATGCAGGATGTATTGTGGATAATGTTGAGACATTTGGAAGTATTCATAGGGCTGTAATCGAGGGAAAACCTTTATTTGAACGTGTTGTAACAGTAAGTGGAGATGCCGTTGCCTGTCCAGCTAACTACAGAGTTCTGTTAGGAACAAATCATAGAGAACTTATAGAACAAGCAGGTGGTTTTGTAGAATGGCCAGAAAAGATTATTTCAGGTGGTCCAATGATGGGATTTGCGATGCCTGTTCTTGATGTACCAGTTACAAAGACATCTTCTGGAATTCTTGGATTTTTGAAAGATGAAGTGAAAAAAGACGAACCGTCTGCCTGTATCAATTGTGGAAGATGTGTAGAGGTCTGTCCAAGCAGAATTATACCATCTAGACTTGCGGATCTTGCAGAAAGACATGAGGAAGCAGGATTTGTTTCCATGAACGGACTTGAATGTGTAGAATGTGGTTCCTGCAGTTATGTTTGCCCGGCCAAACGTCAGTTAAAACAGGCAATTGGCTCTATGCGTAAGATGGCACTTGCGAACAGGAAAAAGAAATAACAAAGGAGGAACTACAAAAAATGAATGAAAAATTGAATATCTCATCATCACCACATGTTCGTGATAAGATGACAACGAATAAAATTATGTTATATGTCTTGATTGGACTTTTGCCGGCAACGATTTTTGGAATTTATAATTTCCGACATGAACATGCATGGATTCTAGTTGTTGTTACAACGTTTATGGCAGTTCTTTCTGAGTATCTTTATGAGCGTTTGATGCATAAACCAATTACCATTGGTGATTTAAGCGCAGCAGTAACAGGACTTTTGCTGGCTTTAAACTTACCACCAACTTTACCAATTTGGATGGGGGCTTTAGGATCTGTGTTTGCGATTGTGGTTGTAAAACAGTTGTTTGGTGGCCTCGGTCAAAACTTTATGAATCCAGCTCTTGCGGCAAGATGCTTCTTATTGATCTCCTTTACAGGGCGAATGACATATTTTGTTTACGATGGAATTACAGGCGCAACACCACTTGCGAAACTCAAAGCAGGGGAGACCATTAATACCTTTGATATGATGGTAGGTACAATCAGAGGAACAATCGGTGAAACTTCCATGTTTGCAATTATCATAGGAGCTTGTTTCCTACTGCTTATGGGAGTGATCGACCTTAGAATTCCTGGTACATATATTGTTACATTTGTGATTTTTATTAGTATCTTTGGTGGACATGGATTTGACCCACAATTTATCACGGCTCATCTTTGCGGTGGTGGCTTGATGCTTGGAGCATGGTTTATGGCAACCGATTATGTTACTTCACCAATTACAAAAACTGGACAAATCGTATACGGCGTATGCCTTGGAATTTTGACTGGTTTATTCCGTTTGTTTGGTGGATCTGCAGAAGGGGTTTCTTATGCAATTATAATTAGTAACTTACTAGTTCCGTTGATTGAAAAGATGACTCTTCCAAAACCATTTGGAAAAGGAGGGGAAAGAGTATGAAGAAAATTATAAAAAATACAGCAATTCTAACAGCAATTACATTGGTCGCTGGGATGCTGTTAGGATTGGTGTATGAAATCACAAAAAACCAATTACTGTAGCACATGAAAAAGCAAAACAAGAAGCATACAAAAAAGTGTTAGAAAATGCCAGCTCTTTCGAAAATATGGATTCTTTTGATAAAAATGATGCAAATAAGCTTTTAAGAGAAGCAGCATTGCCTGAAAATGAAATATCAGAAGTAGCAGTTGCAAAGGATGAAGCGGGCGAAGTATGTGGATATGTCATTACAGTTGTATCACATGAAGGCTATGGTGGAGATATTGTTGTTTCTGTTGGAATTCAAAAT
>JARHYE010000013.1 GCA_029258605.1 Ruminococcus sp. | reverse complement strand
AAGGATGTCCACCAGTAATGATCATTCCATCTGGGGTAGGAGTAACATTAGCTCCCATTGCTAATAGATTGTCTACAATAGAATCAATTCGGTTACTTTCTTTGTGTTTTAATTCCTCAGCGTCTCGAATCACAGTAGTTCCTTCCGCACAGGCTGCCATGACTGCGATGATTGGAATTTCATCAATCAATGTAGGAATGATTTCGCCAGAAATTGTTGTGCCATGCAAAGGGCTAGTACGAACAAGAATGTCGGCGACAGCTTCTCCGTTTTCGGTATGTTGATTTACAAGGGTGATATCGCCTCCCATATCGTCGCATACTTTTAGGATCCCTGAGCGTGTGGAATTAATACCTACATTTTTGATTAAAATTTCAGAATCAGGCACAAGAAGACCTGCGGCAATAAAATAAGCAGCAGAAGAGATATCTCCAGGGACAGTTACCTCTTGCCCATATAATTTGTTTCCTGGCACTATGGTTGCAGTGGATGTTGAAGATTGAAGATCATGCGTGGATAAAATATCTGCCCCAAAACTTTTTAACAGAAGTTCTGTGTGATTTCTTGAAAGGACAGGTTCTGTAACCGAAGTTTTAGAATCTGCGTATAATCCGGCCAGAAGAATACAGGATTTGATCTGTGCGGAAGATACGGGACAACGATAGTCCATGCCATGTAAATTGCTTTGAGTTATATAAAGAGGTGCACAATCATTGCGCAGCACACTGGAAATATTCGCCCCCATTTTTCGCAATGGATAAATGATTCGTTTCATAGGTCGTTTGCGCAAAGAACAATCTCCACTTATTTTAGAATCAAAATTTTGACCCGAAAGAATACCGCTTAGCAATCGAGCGGTGGTTCCGCTGTTACCAACATCAAGAATCTCCTCGGGAGGGGTTAAACCATGAAGGCCTTTTCCGTGAATTGTGATTTCACTTTCTTCTTGAATAATCTCAATTCCAAGTTTTCGAAAACAATTTATAGTAGAAAGGCAGTCATCTCCATTTAGGAAATGATGGATTTTGGTTGTCCCATCCGCAATGGAGCCGAACATAACGAGGCGATGAGAAATGGATTTATCACCGGGAATTGTAATGGTACCTCTTAGTCTTGTGATTGATGTAAGTTCCATAGTCTAGTCACTCCTTTAGTCAAAAATGCTATTTTCAATAGTTTAACACTATAAACAACAAAAGTAAATGTGTAAAATGGAAAGAAATATTTTACTGTAAAAACTACGGATTTAACAATATAAAATCGATAAATAAAAAATAAATTGTAAAAATTCAATAAAAGAGTTGTAAAAGTGCATAATTTTTAGTACAATATCAACATAAAAGTGTAAGCCGTACATCAAAAAGGCGAAATACACAGGAAAGACACACAAGGAGGCAGCATCATGAAAGTTTACAGAACAGACGAGATTAGAAACGTAGTATTACTTGGTCACGGCGGATGTGGCAAAACAAGTCTTACAGAAGCCATGTTGTATGTATCGGGAGCAACAAATCGTATGGGTAAGATTTCAGACTCCAATACAGTCAGTGATTTTGATAAAGAGGAGCAAAAACGTGGATTTTCAATTAGTACCACATTAGTGCCGATCGAATGGGAGAAAGCAAAGATTAATATCCTTGATACTCCTGGCTATTTTGATTTTGTTGGAGAAGTTGAGGAAGCGGTAAGTGCAGCAGATGCAGCGGTAATCGTAGTGTCAGGGAAAGCCGGTGTTCAAGTTGGAACAGAAAAAGCGTGGGAACTTTGTGATAAATACAATTTACCACGTATGATTTATGTTACGGAGATGGATGTCGATGATGCTAGTTTCCGTCAAGTGGTTGAAGATTTAACAGAAAAATATGGAAAGAAAATTGCTCCACACTTCCAGCCAATTAGAGAAAATGAGAAATTAGTTGGTTATGTGAATATTATTAAGAATGCAGCAAGAAGATACACAGGAGTAGGGCAAAGAGAAGAATGTGAAATTCCAGATTATTGTATGCCAAACTTGGAGAAATTGAGAGATTCTCTTATGGAAGCTGTGGCAGAAACAAGTGACGAGTTTATGGAACGATATTTTGCAGGAGAAGAGTTTTCTATCGAGGAAATTCGAGCAGCCATGCGTACAGAAGTTATGGATGGGGATATTGTACCGGTTGCTATGGGCTCTAATATTCAGGCACAAGGTGTTGCAAACTTATTGTCAGATATTGTGAGATTTTTCCCAAGTCCAGATAAGAAAAAATGCGCAGGCTTGAATCGAAGAACCAATGAGTTATACGAAGCAGATTATGATTTCTCAAAAGCAAAGAGCGCATATGTATTCAAGACAATGGTTGATCCATTTATTGGAAAATATTCTTTCGTGAAAGTATGCTCAGGCGTATTAAAAGGAGATGATATTCTTTACAATGCAGATACAGATGCAGAGGAAAAGCCAGGAAAATTGTATACGATGTGTGGCAACAAACCAGCAGAGGTTTCAGAACTTTTTGCAGGTGATATTGGAGCAATTGCAAAACTTAGCAATACTCGTACAGGTGATACACTTTCAACAAAGACGACACCTTTAACTTATGCAAGAACAGAATATTCTACTCCATATACATATATGAAATATACGGTAGATAATAAAGGGGATGAAGATAAAGTATCTCAGGCTCTTTCTAAGATGATGGCAGAAGATGTGACTCTTAGAACCGTAAATGATAGTGAAAACCGTCAGGCGCTGATTTATGGAATGGGAGATCAGCATCTAGAAGTGATCGCAAGTAAGTTAGCAGCAAGATACAAAGTGCAGATTAAGCTAGAAACTCCAAAGGTTGCATTTAGAGAGACGATTCGTAAAAACTCAGATGTGGATACAAAATATAAGAAACAGTCTGGCGGTCATGGGCAGTATGGACATGTAAAAATGAGATTTGAACCATCTGGAGACATGGAAACTCCATACATTTTTGAAGAAGAAGTTGTAGGTGGAGCTGTACCAAAGAACTATTTCCCGGCGGTGGAAAAAGGTTTGCAGGATTCTGTTGTAAAAGGGCCTCTTGCAGGATATCCAGTTGTGGGAGTAAAAGCGGTTCTTTATGATGGATCTTATCACCCTGTCGATTCTTCGGAGATGGCATTTAAGACGGCTACTTGCCAGGCGTTTAAAAAAGGATTTATGGAAGCATTCCCAGTGCTTTTAGAGCCAATTGCAACGGTGAAAGTAACAGTTCCAGATGAGTATACAGGAGATGTCATGGGAGATCTTAACAAGAGACGTGGCCGTGTACTTGGAATGAACCCACTTCCAGGAGGAAAACAAGAAATCGAGGCAGATATTCCAATGACAGGACTCTTCGGATATTGTACCGTTCTTCGTTCCATGACAGGAGGAAGAGGTAATTATTCCTATGAGTTTGCAAGATATGAGCAGGCGCCATCTGATGTACAAGAAAGAGAAATTGCAGCTAGAGCAGCAGAAGAATAGAGAATATTTAATAAAGAGAGAAGATGGGAGTTGTAAGTGGATTTACAACTCCTATTTTTGTAAAAGTATTTTCTTTCTTAAAAAAGTTTTATATAATAAACTTCATAGAAGAAATTAAGAGAAAAAGGAGGAAGAAAAAATGATATTTTTATGTTATTCAAAATGAACAACTTGTAAAAAAGCCGGGAAATGGCTTTTAGAGCATGGGATTTCGGTTGAAGAAAGAGAAATAAAAACCTTTAATCCTACAAAAGATGAATTAAAAGAGTGGT
>JARHYE010000077.1 GCA_029258605.1 Ruminococcus sp. | reverse complement strand
TGGGACTTGAAGGCTTGTTTGTCATGCCTGGAAATACATATTTTATATCCAAACATAAAAATAGCTCTAAATCCAATAATGAAGGGGATTCCTAAGAATCCCACCCCAACTATTGACTTAGAGCCTTAAAAAAAGCCCTCTAAGGGGCTTTTTTTAATATCAAGGATTAAATTTCTTCTCCATTTTTGTATTTCTGAAGTACATGTTGAATTCTTTCGTTTGGATTTAATAATGTACTAATAGAACCATCATGATTTAATGTATCAATCAGAAGTGCAATATATTTACTCATATCACAGTTAATATAGTATGGTTTTGAAAGAAGATTTGGAGTCTGGTAAATAAGATTTGTTGTAAGAATACCAGTAATCAGACCTTCTTCATATGCTTGGTCAAAGATTTCCATACCGTTTGTAAATAGACCAAACGTAGCAGCAGCAAAAATACGATTTGCTTTTCGCTTCTTTAATTGTCTTGCAACATCTAAAATACTATCTCCAGATGAAATCATATCGTCAATAATGATAACATCTTTACCTTCAACAGAGCTTCCTAAAAATTCATGTGCAACGATTGGATTACGTCCGTCTACAATCTTTGTGTAATCACGGCGTTTGTAGAACATTCCCATATCGAGTCCAAGAACATTTGCAAGATAAATTGCGCGGTGTGTTGCACCTTCGTCAGGGCTGATGATCATCATATGATTACTGTCAATTGTAAGATCTTTGTAGTTTCGTAAAAGTCCTTTTACAAACTGATAAACAGGTGGAACTGTTTCAAATCCACTAAGAGGGATCGCATTTTGTACACGAGCATCATGAGCGTCAAATGTAAGAATATTATCTACACCCATACGTACTAGTTCTTGAAGTGCAAGTGCACAGTCTAAGGATTCACGGCCACTACGTTTATGCTGACGGCTTTCATATAAGAATGGCATAATGACATTGATACGACGAGCTTTTCCACCTACAGCAGCGATGATACGTTTAAGATTTTGGAAGTGATCATCTGGTGACATATGATTGGTGTGTCCAGACAAAGTATATGTCTTATTATAGTTCAGAACATCGACAAGAAGATAGAGATCCTTTCCACGGACAGATTCTTCAACAATACCTTTTGCCTCTCCAGAACCAAATCTTGGAACTTTGGTGTTAACAATATAAGTATCTTTCTCATATCCTTCAAAAGCAATATCATCTTTGTACTGTAGAGCGCTTTCTTTACGCCATTTAACAAGATAATCATTTACTTTTTCTCCGAGCTCCTCACTGCCCCAGATTGGAATAAGACCTAAATAACCAACAGGAATATTTTCTAACGTTCTTTCTGTTCTATGCAACATTTTTATCCTCCTAAAATTAAATCATTCATTATTATAATAACCTTGATTTATTATACTGGTTTTTCTAATGAAAAGCTAGCGTTTTTTTAATTTCATTGCAAGTCTTATATCATCTCCAAACAATCGTATCATTGTATAGTTACTTGTGATTCTGGAAAAAGAACGTTCAGTATACAAGTCGGCCAATGAATCAAGGGAAAGATTGGTTGATATGATCGTGGAACGTTTGGAGAGAAGTCGTTCATTAATGCAAGTGAAAAATTGAGAGGAAACAAATTTATTTGTATATTCGGTTCCAAGGTCATCAATGATCAAAAGATCACACGTATGAATCAAATCGTAAATATTGTCGGCATCTGTGTCGTCTTTTCCAAAAGCTTTATTGGCAAGAGAAGTAAAAAATCCAGAAGCCGACATGTACAATACAGAAAAGCCTTGATCAATCAATTCTTTTGCGATGCAGTTTGTAAGGAATGTTTTCCCAACGCCAACATCACCGAGAAGAAAAAGATTTTGAAATTCTTTATCAAAATTTGCGATAAATTGCTTCGCAGCATTGTAAGCATTATGAGCAGCCTCTTTTGCAGAACGTCCAGATTTAGGATCTATAAAATTCGAAGAGTAAAGATCAAAAGAGAAGTGGTCAAAGTTTTCCTCTTCTAAAACTCCTTTTAAGTTGGATTGTTCATAAAGTAAGTCGATAATAGCTTGTTTAAAACAATGACATTTTTCGTTTCCAATATAGCCAGTATCTTGACAGTCTTTACATAAGTAAACAGGTTCTAGATAATCAGAAGGAAATCCTGCTGATGTTAGTAGCTCTTCTTTGCGAAGTCGAATTTCTGCTAGTTTATTTTTTAGATCATCAACAGCAGTTTTGTCGCCTTCTAAGAGCCGTTTTCCATGTTCTACAGATAAGGATGAAACGGATTCCTCTAGGCTACGATATTCAGGAATTGTCTCATATACTTTATTATAACGGGCTTTTAATGCATCGCGATTTTTCATTTGTTGTTTTTCATATTCACGCATAATTGCCTGGTATTGTGCTGTTTTTAATCCCACAGGTAGACTCCTTTCTAATTATTATTTAATAGTTGCTCTTCTAAGGCATCCATATCATAGGAACGACGTTTAAAATTATTATGGTTTGTGCTAGATACCTTTGGACTTGCAGTAGAAGAAACGCCAGTGGAAGATTTTTGCTTTTGATAGGCTGCATCCAGTGTTTTGATATCTTGCAAATGGTGTACGTTTCCTGCATGCCATTTGGATAAAATGGTATCCGTATATTCGAAACTTGGTTGATGGGTTGCAGTAATTGTTCGGTTACAAGCCTCTACAATAATGTCAAGTGAAAATCCCCACTCTTCCGTCCATTTTTCAATAAAAGCAAGTTCACTAAGAGCAGGACCTCTGTTTTTTATTCCAAAGGCTTTTAGTACAGTGTAACAGTTTTTATGATAAATGGAAGATTGTTTGCGTGCTTGTTCCTTTGTTGTAATTCCACTTTCTGCCCAAGATAATGCCACTTTTTGTATATAGTGCATACTTTTATGTCCCGCTTCTACACAGGATTCGATTAAGTATTCGATGAGGTCAACAGACATATGAAGGTGCTCGTAAAAATAAGTGATCGCATCAATGTCTGTTAGAGTCAATGTCTTATTTAGATATTGTTCGGCAATGAAAAGAACCGATTTTAGTTCTTTTTTGGAAGTCGAAGAACGAGGGGCGGTTTTCTTTTCAAGTGGTTTTTCTGGCAAAGCCTCAGGGGGAGCCATAGGAGAAACTCTCATTTTGCCAGAAAGCGTTTTTTTATGAAAAGGAGTTAATTCAATTGCCTGAATCCTATTGGAAGAATCCTTGACAAGCGTTAAAAGTCCTTCAGATTCCCAGTATCTGAAGGCTCTTAATATGTCATTTTCTGTGTTGTTTAGGCAATCAGCTATGTTAGAAACTGTTAAACGAAAAGAAGTATCATTCTGATGCCTAAGAAGGAACAGATAGACTTTGACAAATTCACCATTGGCTTGAACCATATGGTGGTCTATAAAATCATTTGTGATCAAAGTAGCATCTGCATGAAAAGTGCTGGTAATTTTTAAGGTGTTCATAATATTCTCCATAGTTATAAATTAAGCGGATTTCAAACAGAAAACAGATTTATTTTAAAAGGTCTTCTCCAATGGTCACTACATCTCCAGCTCCCATAGTAATGAGAAGATCACCAGGAGCACAGTGCTCTTTTAGAAATGCTTCGATGGAAGCGAAATCAGGAAGATAGTAGGCATCTGTTCCTAGTTTTTTGATTTCTTCGGCAAGTCCTTCGGAAGTCATGCCAAGCGTTTCTGTCTCACGGGCTGCAAAAATATCGGCAAGGACAACATGATCTGCATGAGAAAGTGCCTCTGCAAATTCATGGAAAAATGCTTTTGTACGTGTGTAAGTATGAGGTTGAAATACACACCATACGCTTTTATGTGGATAGTGTTTCGCAGCTTTTAATGTGGCTTTGATTTCCGTTGGGTGATGTGCATAATCATCAACAATCGTGACACCATTGAAAACTCCTTTATACTCAAAGCGACGGTCAGTGCCAGTAAAAGATAATAGTCCACGTTTAATTGTATCCATACGAAGATCTAGAAGTTCTGAAACGGCAATTGATGCAAGCGCGTTGGACACGTTGTGATCACCGGTAACAGAAAGAACGATGCGGTCTATGAATCTGCCATGTTTTATAAGATCAAAAGATACGAGACCTTTTTCATTGTAAGAAACATTTTGCGCGCTATAATCTGCATTTGATGTAGAACCATAGGTAATAACGTTACAAGAAAGATCGTTGCAAATTTCTTCATAGTGATCAATATCTGCATTGATGATCAAAGTGCCGTCTTTCGGAAGAAGCTCTGCAAATTGATGGAAAGAATGACGGATATCTTCAATATCTTTAAAGAAATCAAGATGATCTTCTTCAATATTAAGAATAACGCTTATCTTTGGGAAGAAAGAAAGAAAGCTGTTCGTATATTCACAAGCTTCTGTAATGAATGTTTCAGAGTCTCCTACACGAATATTTCCACCGATTGCTTTTAAAATTCCGCCTACAGAAATCGTTGGATCGAGATCCCCTTCTAGTAGTACATGAGAAATCATAGAGGTTGTAGTAGTTTTTCCATGTGTACCAGAAACAGCAATTGCATTGTCATAATTTTTCATGATCTGACCTAACAATTCTGCACGTGTGAGCATTGGAATCTTTTCGGCGACTGCTTCCATCAATTCTTCATTTGTTTTGTTGATTGCAGCAGTGTAGATGACACAGTCAATGTCCTTTGTGATATTGGCTGCTTTTTGACCATAAAAAATTTGAGCACCAGTGTTTTCAAGGTGTTCTGTTAAAGGTGTTTTTTTAGTATCAGATCCAGATACAGTAAATCCTTCTTTAATAAGGATCTCTGCGAGTCCGCTCATACTAATCCCACCGATACCAATAAAGTGAATGTGAATAGGGTGATTAAAATCTATTTTATACATAAAATATTCCTTCCTGAAATTTTATTTTGGAAATTAGTCATAAATTCAAGTTCCTTTCTATATTATACTATATATGGGAAAAAATAAAAGTCATTCTTTTTGTGTAAAATAAATAAAAAGAACAAAAGTTAAATCAAATTTTTGTAAAAAGTGTGCACAACATAGGAAACTATGTTATAATATTTTTAATTAACTAGGAGTGAGGTGACGACATGATTAAGAAAGAAATGATTGCTATGTTACTTGCAGGAGGACAAGGTAGTCGACTGGGGGTTTTGACTTCAAAAGTTGCAAAACCAGCAGTAGCGTTTGGTGGAAAATATCGCATTATCGATTTTCCACTAAGCAATTGCATTAATTCAGGTGTCGATACAGTAGGTGTATTAACGCAGTATCAGCCACTTAGGCTTAACACACATATCGGAATAGGGATTCCGTGGGATCTAGATCGAAATGTCGGAGGGGTAACGATCCTTCCGCCATATGAAAAAAGTGCAAGCAGCGAATGGTATACAGGTACAGCAAATGCCATTTATCAGAATTTAGATTACATAGATACCTATAATCCAGATTATGTGTTGATTTTATCAGGAGACCATATTTACAAAATGGATTATCAACTTATGCTGGATTTCCATAAGGAAAATAAAGCAGATGTTACAATTGCAACCATGCCAGTTCCAATCGAAGAGGCTAGCCGCTTTGGAATTGTAGTGACAGATGAAGATCATCAAATCCAGCAATTCGAAGAGAAACCAGAGCACCCAAGTAGCAATCTTGCCTCTATGGGAATTTATATTTTTAGTTGGCCAGTGTTGAAAGAAGCATTGATTCGATTGTCATGTCAGCCCAATTGTGACTTTGGGAAGCACGTGATTCCTTATTGCCATGAAAATGGAAAACGTTTATTTGCATACGAATATAATGGATATTGGAAAGATGTTGGAACATTGAGTTCTTACTGGGAAGCGAATATGGAGCTGATCGATATCATCCCAGAATTTAATCTTTATGAGGAGTTTTGGAAAATCTATACCAATAGTTCGAATCTTCCACCACAGTACATTTCAGAAGATGCAGTTATTGATAAATGTATTATTGGAAATGGAGCCGAGATATACGGAGAATTGTGCAGCTCTGTATTAGGTGGTGGAGTAACCGTTGGAAAAGGTAGCATTGTTAGAGATTCGATTCTTATGCGAGATGTCGTGATTGGAGAAAATTGCGTTATCAATAAAGCAATTATTGCAGAAGGGACAGTTATTGGAGATCATGTAACTATTGGAGTAGGAGATGAGATTCCAAATAAACAAAAGCCGAATATTTATTCGGGAGGATTAGCTACAATTGGGGAAAGATCACAGATTCCATCAGGTGTAACCATTGGAAAAAATACTGCGATCAGTGGTCAGACAACGTTGGAGGATTATGACAACGGATTGATAGAAAGTGGAGAAACATTAATAAAGGTGGGTGAACGTGTATGAGAGCAGTAGGGATTATTCTTGCAGGTGGAAACAACAGAAAAATGAAAGAACTAACTGCTAGACGTGCCGTGGCAGCCATGCCAATTGCAGGAAGTTATAGGGCCATTGATTTTGCGTTGAGCAATATGACAAATTCTCGTATACAGAAAGTAGCAGTACTGACACAGTATAATGCAAGATCATTACACGAACATTTAAATTCATCGAAATGGTGGGATTTCGGAAGAAAACAGGGAGGAATGTATGTATTTACACCGACCATCACGGCAGAGAATGATTGTTGGTATCGTGGAACAGCAGATGCCATTTACCAAAATCTAGATTTCCTTAAAAAATGTCATGAACCATATGTGATTATTACATCAGGAGATGCAGTGTACAAGATGGATTATAATAAAGTGCTGGAGTATCATATTGCAAAAAAAGCAGACATCACAGTTGTCTGTAAAGAGTTGGGTGAGGGCGAAGATGCTACTCGATTTGGTACGGTACGCATGGACGAGTCTGCCAGAATTTTAGAGTTTGAAGAAAAGCCTATGGTAGCAAAATCCAATGTTGTTTCTGCGGGGATTTATGTGCTCAGAAGAAGACAACTGATCGATATGGTTGAACATTGTGCAGAGGAAGAGAGGCATGATTTTGTTACGGATATTTTAATTCGTTACAAAAATTTGAAGAAAATATACGGGTACAAACTGAATCATTATTGGAGCAATATTTCAACGGTGGATGCCTATTATAAAACCAATATGGATTTCTTAAAACCAGAGGTGCGTAAATATTTCTTTAAAGAGCTTCCAACGATTTGTTCAAAGGTAAGTGATCTTCCACCAGCAAAATATAACCCAGGGGCTGTTGTGAAGAATAGTCTTATAGGAAGTGGAAGTATTATCAATGGAACAGTGGAAAATTCTGTGGTATTCAAAAAAGTCTTTATCGGAAGCAATTGTGTAATTAAGAATTCTATCATATTAAATGATGTTTATCTTGGTGATAATACCTATATAGAAAATTGTATCGTAGAAAGTCATGATACGCTAAGAGCAAACACAAGACATGTTGGAGAGAACGGAATTAAAGTTGTAGTGGAAAGAAATGAAAGATATTCATTATAACACAGGTACTTACTTATTTAAAATAAGTGCAAAATATGCAGGCAGAGAAAGGGGACTAGACGTATGCAAATTACAGATGTACGAGTAAGAAAGGTCGCAAAAGAAGGAAAGTTGAAGGCAGTCGTATCTATTACAATTGATGAAGAATTTGTAGTTCATGA
>JARHYE010000087.1 GCA_029258605.1 Ruminococcus sp. | reverse complement strand
TTTCAAATAATATATTACTGATTCTCCTTAAAAATTCTCTGCTTTATATTTACTAATATCCTTATGATTTTTTACTTCTAAATTTTTCAAGTTGAGATTTATTTTTTAATAATGATTGTATTTTTCTATCTTTACATATATTTATATCTATAAAAATTACACATGTTTTTGTTAATATTAAATAAATAAGTTTGAAGAATCCTTCAAACAACAGACATACCCCTAAGAAAAAAGAATATATACGAAATAAATTTTGTGCATCAGTATTTGAAAGTAATAGTAAAAAGTAATTTACAAACAAAAGAATAATCGTAGAAGATTTCTCTGAAAATGCTCCAAAGATAATCTCTGGTACTGTAACAAAATCATAATTATATAGCGCTTCCATATTTTCCTTAACAGACATATCTCTCCGCATAATACCGTTCAACTCTTTTTCTTTTGCAGACATTCGTTTAGTAAATTGATAAAACAACGGAACTTCATATAAACCTAAGATTCCTAGTAAAACACGTGCCCATCTTTCTGTATTCTTCAGTGACCGATATGCACCTATACAATAATCTATCATCCACGCAAGAATACCAATAACAATCAGTACCAATACAAAGAAGAATACTTTTTCCCATTTCTTAAGTTCTTTAAATTTTTTACAAAATTTTTTGAATTTTTCTTTTATTTTCATTTTTATTCTCCTGTTTATTTAAAGTTTTAATAATACGTTACCTTTTAAATACATTATACCATATTTGCAAGGCTCTTTGTCTACAGAGCAAAACTGATACTCATTGCCAGATGCTTCTAAGAAATCTGAAATGAAACTGGCTGTTCATGGAAGTCGTAAAAGTTGATTTGATTGATTCTATTCCTGAAGCAGAGCAAAATGTTAGCTTTTCTCAAAACTCTAGCAATGCTAATCTTGCTGCAGAACTTCAGGTTGGAAATATCACGCTTCGACTTTTTAATGGAGCCGACGAACATCTAATTCAAAACACTCTACGTTGTATTGGAGGTATGAATCATTCTTGGTGATATCTCGTTACTCTGTACACTTTTTCATATCCTCTTTTGTAGAATAAGCTTTTCCAGCAATATATTCTATCCTTTCAGAACCTCTTAAAATATAATTTTAATTATATATACTGTGTACTGTATAAAAATCTCTACTCAAAAAAGCTAACCTTGAGGCTAGCTTTTCATTGATATACTTTGTATTAACTTTAATACACCTTGTAGGCCACTTAATATATTTTGGTACATTGGACTAACGCTTACAATTTCCACTACAGCAAAGGCTCCGATTAGAAATATAATCCATATCCCCAAATATATTTTTTCAGACTTGCTAATTGTATTTTTCATTTCGTTTAGCATCTCATCATCACCAAATATTTCTAGCAAATCATCCTCTGTTAATATTTCTTTATAATTAAGTTTAAGCTGTTCGTAACTATCATATACTTTTTTAATTTCATAACGTGATTGATAATAGCATATTATCAAATACACAAACGATCCCACTAAAACACATTCTATTATGATAGTAATTTCTTTTGTAAATAGATTATCCAATGGTTGATCTGAAACTATATTTGCCAAAATCACGGTAAATATAAATCCAAATATAGCAATTATATTTGACTTAAACTTATCTAATAAGCCTGTTGCATACTCCCCTGTTTTTGAAACAGTACCACTTATAAACTCGGCAACCTTATTCTTTAACTCTAAATACTCTTTTACATTTTCTTTTAAATAAAGATTATAATTAGACTGTATTGAAGCCATAACTTTTTCATCGATTTCCGTGATAGAAACATACTTACAATGCAGACTAATAACATTTCTAACAATTATGGCCTTATCAATTGGACTACCATCTGTATATATCCAGTTATATATACTGTATAGAATTTTATTACCTGGCAACTGGTTTATATCGCAACAATACTCCATTGTACGTTGCCCATTTATTATACCTTTAAGCTGGCTACCGCTTATCGTAGACGACGTTGCAATAAAACTAATGGATAACAAAACCATAATTTTTTGAAACAGCTCTGTTAACGGATTATTCTCATAATCAATCGTAATTTTAAAATCATCCGGCAGCACCTCATAAACATCAAAATTATAAAAGTATGAAACTTCTTTACAATCTTCCATTCTCCTCACTCTATTAAATTCTGTATTTACCATCCCATTTCCAGAAGGTACAAAAAACATAGTTTTAGTTGCGAACATTGTAACCGGACTATATACATCAAACACCAAATAATTTGGAGACTGTTTCAATAAATTTGAAAAAGCAATCATAACATCTTCCACAGACAAAGAAAGTATATCTTTAGCAAATTCATCAAATGAATAAATAGAAAAATGATTGCCTACTACCTGCTTATCAATCCGCACTCTAACATCTATAGTTTCATCTGCTAATGTATCTTTTATAAATGACTTATAACCATCCTCGTCTGCCACTAAAAGATCATAGATTCTCTCGGTTTCATCTTGTAAAGTTATTTTAATTTTATCTCTTTGTGAAACCTCCTGTATAATATTTAAAAAATAACTATATTCAGGTGCATTTTCTACCTGAAATTTAAAAGAGGCTTCATATACTTTCATTCTTTCCGAAACAACAGTATCTGTTATTGTTGCCGCTTGAATCAACTCTGCAAGCATATTGAACCTCCTTTCTCATTCTATTGATTTAAAAATCGCTTAAATGTCAAATCATTATCTGTTTTTATCTTTATATATCTATTTCCATCTGTATCTCTATATGCTTTAATAGTATCATCAAAGTCATCTATAGCATCTGTTATTCTTAACTGCACTCCTCGGCAAACATCATAAACCTTTTTAATACGAGCATTTATAACCGATGAAACTGTATTAAACTGCTTATCAAATTTATGCTTATCTGGCAATTCTCGTATCTTCTCCAGCACCTTGTCCATCTTCTCTTGTTCTAATTCTACTGGATGATAATTTTCCAATGTGTTTTGTATCATAGTATCATAGTCGATATAATCATTGGACTTAAAGTATGCTATCATCGCATTTCTGATCAGTGTATGATCTCGTGGTGCAATGTTTTTTACACTCCTATTTAATGTACTGTCTATTGCCCGAAATGCTTTATCAGTATTTACTTCATCACTTACAACTTGGTCTAATTCCAAAAAATTGTCGTACCAATATTTTGCAACAGTATTGGAATATACTTTCGCCGAAAAATCAGTTGCATTTATGTCATCAATTTTGAAAATACAAGACTTCCAAAGTTTTTTCATATCCTTTGAAAATCCCGATTTAAAGCTAAAATCTTCATCATCTACAAAATCTGTGTGCTCCACCTTTGCCAACAGATACGTATGCTCATCTTTCTCCTCATCATACATAAGTGCTTGTATTAAACTGCCTTTTTGCACATTCGTATTCATGTGCGCAACAGAATTCTGAGCCTCACGCTCTTTCAACAACAATCTATTGGCTATGAAGTCTATTTTACTTGTTACAAAATCAGTATCAATCTGATTTTTTACAATATCTAAAATACAACTTATTACTTCCGTATTGGTTGAACGTGTGTGATATTCTCGAATAGAAGTATTACCATTTATATAAGTAATTAACTGCCTTACGTAATCAGAAAATGTTTCCGGCGTATCTCGTATATAGACAGCATTATTCTCATAGTCAATGATTCTTATTGTTTGAATTACAATTTCCATATTTAGCCCTCCCGCCAACACTTTTTTTAATTATACCATATATTAGCAGCGGCTTGAATAAAAAAGTTACCTGTTTCTGCATTATTCGCACTATCAATTACCATTTTGGTTCTAATAATCTCATTGTCAGAACAATGCGTTATATACTTCCAATTTCTATACTTAGTTTGTTAATTACTTTTAAACAACATTTCTCTTTTCGACTACCAACCATATATACTTTGCTTTTTTCTCCCCTCTAAATTTTTGTCTGATTCTGATGCCTTATGGTCTCGTTTTCCTAAGAAAGTATCCTCTCTTGCAATTGTGGGATCATACCAATTAGCTTTATTTTCTGCCCATTCAATCCATTCTTTCTGAATTTCATTTAAACCACTATTTTTCTTTACTGCTTCAACATAATTTCTTATTTCACAAGCAATTTGATAATCTTTAGCCTCGTTTATCAACTCTTGCGTTTTTTTCTTTTCAAGTTCAATGCGTTCTGCAAATTCTTTTTTTCGATGTTGTTCTTCTAAGTATCTTCGATGTTCCGCTTCTCTCTTTTCTCTTTCTATCCTATATCCTTCTGATATCTCATACAATTCAACAATAATTTCATCGATTCTATCTTCAATTTTTTGTTGCCCATTGTCTCTAAAATATTTCCCATTGCTGAACTTAATTCGCAATTTTCCATTGTAATAATAATCATATTTTTTAATCTGTGGTTTTGAAGCATACTGCTGAAATTTTATCTTCTCTTTATATTCTAAAAGTGCTTTCGCTTCCTGCTTTGTCAACTCATGTGTCTTTTTATCCTGCCCCTCTACAAAACTGACCCTTACCACGTCTTCTCGGATTTTCATCGATAAATCTTGTTTTATTTCTCCTCCAAGTTTCTCGATAACCTTATATAAAGTATCTAAGATTACTATTATTCTTTTTAAACCTGATTCGGAAACTTCATTCATAAAAATAGGTTGCTCTATTTTTTGTCCTCTATAATAATCATAGTGACCTCTTCTTATATATGTATTTTCCTTTTCATGCTTCTTCCATTCCTCAATTGATTTCTTATATTCAATCAAAACAGGATGTATTTTCGCATTTGGCTTAACCTGAATGTTTTCCAGTTCATCAATCACACACTCTCTTTCCTCTTCTTCTAAAAAAGAAAGTACTGTAGTTGGCATATCACATATTAAACGCTTTTCCTTTTTATTCACGGAGACTTCATTTCGTATATCTGATTTTTGTTCTTCCGAACTACCATTTTGATTGTTATCTTTTTGTTTACGTTTTTTAGCAGAAGAATAATCTGCCGGATACAAATAAATATCATCAAAATCTTTTTGAGGTAATGGTTTTATCTCACCAGACACGTCTTTTCCACATGCTAATCTTGTCCAATAACCAGAAGACGGATATGGTATGTCATAAGATTTTAAGCTCTTGATCAATTTTGCATAATGTAAATTATACTTTTTTGCAACTCCGGCTACAGATATTTTCCAAATCTCATCATATAACTGTTTCCTATTTATCAACACCATATTAGAATCATTCATACCAAACTTTTCTCCCTTCATATTTTTTATCCTCATCCTTATATTGGGAAAGCGAAAACGCATACTCAAATAATTCTAATTCCTCTGTTCTGCGTCTTCGCTTAATATAAAAAGCAAGTCTTTCCTCATCTCTTCAAATTTGTCAATAATATCGGATAAATTTTTTTCAATATTATGAACCTGTACTTCATTAATCTTTCCGTACTTATAAGCAATTAACCTTTCTCCAATAATATGATATGACCAACTCTCTGAAAATCGTCTATCACGCTCCTCATTATGTACTGCAAAGCCAATTGGGAGCAAATTATTTCTCATTCCAATACTCACAGCCATTGGCGATATACCTAAATAATCTCCTGCTACCTTACATGTAATTTTACTCATCGCTCTTATTTCATCATCTGTATACTTTGCCATAGAACTTCCTCCTCTTGTTAGTTAAGACCATAACTGTTACATAAAGTATACCATATTTGTAGAGCATTTTATCTTACTATTGAATCAACCTTAAATCTTCCATATGAATATAAGTTCCACAAATTTGCTTTAAGCGGGAAATCTTTTCTATAAATAAATTTGGTCTTAAATGGAATTTGATGGCAATGACACCATTCCTGTATTTGTTTCAATCTCACACTTTCCCCTGCATCGATCCTATTTACTAGACATTGTCTCTTAAAATCATCTATTCCAGCTCTAAAAAATAAATAAAATAATACATTATAATATCTAATCAATACAACCTCTTTTGTTATTTTTTCCTCTGACCTCATATACACTTTCCACCTTTCACTGTATATCCAGTTCTATTTATCCACATATTTTTACTCTATACACCTTATACCCACCCCATAATAGGGGGTTAATATTCCAACTAAAATCAAAATCATCTCTACTGCTGTAAAACCAGATTCATCTTTCCAAAAACTCTTGATTTTTTTCCCAATTATTTGCAATTTATTTTTCATATGAACCCTCCTTATTTCCATATTCTTTAAATCTGAATGCTTAAAAAAGCGGGTACGACAATAATCGTTAACACCACTAAAAGCATCATAAACATAGGACCTAATAATTTTGTTCCTGCCTCCTCCCCCATTTTTTTGGCCCTGTTTTTTCTTTCCTCAAATGCTTCCATTGTTTCCTTTTTCAGCAATTCTGCAATTCCTTTTGCACCTTTTTTTATATTTCCAGAAAGTAAGGTTCCAAGTCTTCTATAAGAAATTAAACCACATCTTTGCCCAAATCGTTCATAACTTTCACTTTCTGAAATTCCATGTTTAATCTCATTCATGGTATACACCATTTCTTCATAAGCACTCTGGGGAACCTTTTTTTCTTTCTCATAGGTTTCTGCAATCTTAAACCACGCCATTCTTACTGGCATCCCGGCTTTTACAAAGAGTGTAATCTGACTTACAATCTGAGGATACTCTTTTAAGAGCTCTTCTTTCCGATACGTCTCCTGTTTCTTTTTCTCATATTCCTCCCAAAACACAAGAAATCCTGCCAAAAAAGTTCCAAGAAGAAGGACTCCTGCTGCCCGACTATCCTGTGGATATCTCCACGTTAGCTTTTTTCCATCTACATATTCCGGAAGAACCACATATGGACTTGTTTTATCTTTGGCCTCCATTGCCTTCGCCTGATCTTCAATTTTTTTCTTTTGAGCCTCTTCCGAACTTAATTTTGGTGGAAAAAGATTGGCATAAAAAATATGTTCCATCTCTTTTTGTCCTGCTGTAAGAATTGCCTTTAGTTGAATCACCTCTCCTTTTTCCGGAATTTGACCCTGCAATATTTTTCCACTCGGATCTATCAGATCATAACGATCCATTTCCCACCTTACTTCTACACCTGTGTTTGGAATTTCCGACAAGAGTCTAAGATCCTTCCTTACTTCATCAAAGCTTTTATTTTTTCCTAAAACTAATTTTTCAAGCTTCCTGGTTGCTTCTTCCATAATGCCTGGTATTTCTTTTTCACTATAATTTTGACCTTCTACTTCAAGACTCATATCATGATGTTTTTTCCCTACTTCCGCCCGAAGTTGCACCTTCTCTTTCCCTGACCCATAAGTTCCACGTTCGATTACGAATTGTCCCTTTGCATTCTTTTTGGGCGTATGAAAATAATCCACAACGGTAATCACACACACAAGGAGCAACGTAATGCAAACCACAAACACAACCTGTTTCCTTTTCTGCTTTCCGACTTTCAATTTACACCTCTATATCTGTAATCTTCTTCCCTGCATAACAAGCACCTATGAAGATTGCAAGGCACATGCTCATAAGAATGACACCAGTTACATTTTTATATAAGATTTTCATGAACTGTGGGAATGCTATTTTCATATAAAAAATGATAAAAAATGGAATAACGCACATAATCTTAAATTCAAATTTTTTTGCTGCTATAACAACCTGAATCTCTTTTTCCACCTCTCTTTTTTCTCGTATCTGCTGTACTGCTTCTCGGATCATCTGAATACTATCCCCTCCTGAGCGCTTGGCCAACGAAAAAACAGCTACGAAATCTTCAATATCTTTTAGTTTGATCCTCTTGGAAAATTCTTTCATAACCTGTTCTACCGGTCTATTTATATGTAGCAGATAAACCATTCTTTCAAACTCTTTTACAATTCGACTTTGTTTTGGAAAAAGCAATTTTAACTCAGCCAACGCGGAACTTATCGCATTTTCCACGGAATATCCTACTTTCATGCCCTCTGCCATAGATCGAATTCCATCGGAAAAAGCATCTAAAAATTCCTGTTCCTTTTTCCTACACAATTCCTTTTTTTCATATTCAAAATAGACACCACAAAACGGAATCATAAGCACCAAAGCCCACCAGGAGTCATAAAACAGATACCCTGTCATTGCCGAGATTAAGGTCGCTTTTAACATCATTTTTATTTTCTCTATTTTCGTAATATCCCGCAGCCATAAGTTTTTCTTTCGCTTTAAGCTCCGAAACCTTCACAAATTTTCCAAAAATTTTTTCATTTTTCATTCCCTCCTCTTGAAATTCATATAAAACTTGTAATTTGATTTCTCCCTCTTCTACATCCAACACTTCTGCGATTTGCATCACTTTTCTTGTATTGTCTCGAAGTCTTCCCAGATGAATAATAATATCCAACGCAGAAGAAACTTGTCTTTGTACTGCTCTTAAAGGAAGATCAATTCCCATCATCATCATCGTTTCCAAGCGATACAACATATCTGTAGGATTATTTGCATGTCCTGTTGACATAGATCCGCTGTGACCGTTTAACATTGCGGAAGATATCATATCTACAACCTCTTCTCCACGAACCTCCCCTATAATAATTCGATCCGGCCGCATCCTTAATGCACATTTCGCCAAGTCCCGTATTGATATGGCTCCTTCCCCTTCTTGATTGACACTTCTTGCCTCTAAACTCACTAAATTTTTCACCTTTTTAATTTGAAGCTCTGCATTATCTTCGATTGTTATGACACGTTCGTCCTCCGGGATAAAATCAGACAACGCATTTAAAAAAGTAGTTTTCCCTGCGCCTGTGCCTCCACACACAAAAATGTTATATCTAGAACATACTAATTTTTTTAAAAACATCGCACATTCTTTGCTAATACTTCCCCATTGAATTAATTGATCCATGGTAACTTTTTCTTTGGGAAATTTTCGAATCGTCATAATGGGCCCATTTAATGCAATTGGCCTTAAAACAATGTTTACTCTTGACCCATCTTCCAATCTGGCGTCTACAATCGGATTTGCTTCATTCACATATCGATTTGTTTTTGCAACAATTTGTTGAATAATATCTTCCAAACGATTGACCGATACAAAGCTTCTATCTGACTGATATATTTTCCCTGCCTTTTCATAAAAAATAGATTGTGTTCCATTAATCATGATCTCTGTAATATCTTCATCCTCGATCAATTCTTGTAAAAGATCTAATTTCCGAAAAGCATTAAATAGCTCTTTGCCCAAATATGTTTCTTCCTTTAGTGAAATATACCGCTGATTTGACTCCTCCTTGATCACGTTATGTATCAATTCTCGAATTTCATCATCCGAGAGTTCATGATTCATATCAATTCTTTGAATAATTTTTTCATACATCTGCTCCAGTGCTTCCACGTTTATACACCTTCTTTGATCGGAACTACTCGTTGTACTGTGTGCTCAAGCACATCTTCAAATCCGAGCATCCTTAAATTGTGTGTATATTGAGCAAGCTTCGCCATTGACACCGGATCTTCCCGGTATAAAGTGTATACTGTATTACAACTCTGTAATACCTCATATAACCCTTGAACATAGTCTCCCAAATCAAGAATCACCGTCTGATACATACACTCTTCTTGTATAACTTGAAATAATTGAAGCCACTCCTCCTTTTTCACCTCTAGAAGTTCCCTAGATACGGATATGGGCGGTATATACTCCACTCCATCAATTTGCTGAGTCATTGCACTAATATACTTTTCAATATTCTTCTGCCCAAGGCGAAAATAATAGAGAAGATCGCCTAAATTGTTTCCAACCTGATCTGGCATACAATAGTCTCCTCCTGAGTATGTTTCCAGATTCATATATAGCACAGGCCCTTTTTTCAAAAGTTTCCGGCCTATCTCAAAAGCAAATCTGGTACTCCCTATTCTATGTATTGGAGAATAAACGCCAATAAGCGTAGATGGAAGTTCCTTTTTTCTGCTCTTTTCTTTCGGTACCTCCAATAGACTTAATACAAACTCTAATATTCGATCGCCGGACTGATACTTATACACCCCCTTTTCTTCTTCTGCCAATTCTTCTTTCCCAGTCGTTAAAACACAACAAACATCAGACTTAATTTGTTGTCTCATTTCTTTTGGAAATTCTTCACTAATCAATAAAATGTGAATTTTATGCTCGTTTGCAAAATTCCTTAGTTGCTCCATGTTTTGAAAAGAATATAATTGACATCTTAATTGCTTCTGTTCCCGAAAAATGGAAACTAACTTTTTGGCATACTCCTTTTCACCCTCGCATATCACAAAATTTCTACGAAGCAAGCTATCCCTCCTATTCAGTTTTTCATTTACATTTTCATACTGAGTTGTTGAAACATTTGCTGTGAAATACAGCTTGATTTAAATTTAGAATGGATGGATCTGATAAATCCAACCCCAGACACATAAGATACTAGAATGTATCTCTGTAGATAAGCAGCACGAACAACTGCTTTGTGACTTGTATTATATACATGGTTTTCACAAAAGTCTAGACCCTTTTATGAATCTGCTCTTTTTTGTGAATTGTTACCAAAATACAAATATTTGAAAAACCGGCAGAATCCTCTCCTGCCGGTTCTATCTTTTATAATTCAATTGATATTTTTCTATTTGTGTGCTGATATTGATGATAAGACACTCCTGCTGCCTTCATCATCTTTTTGGAAGCAATCACAGATGGGGTATCTGCATACTTATCGCAATCATAGATCACTTCCTTAATTCCCGCCTGAATAATTGCCTTGGCACATTCGTTACAAGGGAATAAAGAAACATATAATTTGGATCCATGAAGGCTTCCTCCACTGTAATTAAGGATTGCATTTAACTCACTGTGTGTGGCATAAATGTACTTTGTATCAAGAGGGTTTTCCCCGTCTCTTGCCCACGGAAATTCGTCATCCGAACATCCAATTGGAAATCCATTATATCCCATAGATAGAATTTTATTATCTTGACTTACAATACAACACCCAACCTGTGTATTTGGGTCTTTGGAACGCATACCGGAGAGTTTTGCTACTCCCATAAAATATTCATCCCACGACAAATAATCCGTCCTCTTATCTGACATCCTTACTTGCCTCCTTTATTTTGTACCAAAAATACGATCTCCCGCATCTCCAAGACCTGGGATAATATACTTATGATCATTGAGACGTTCGTCTAATGCTCCAATATAGATATCAACATCTGGATGCTCTTCCTGCATACGCTTTACTCCTTCTGGAGCTGCAATAATGCAAAGGAAACGGATATTTTTTACTCCTCTGTTTTTTAACAACTGGATTGCTGCCACACTAGAACCACCTGTTGCGAGCATAGGATCTACAACAAATACTTCTCTTTCTTCACAATCAGATGGTAATTTGCAGTAGTATTCTACTGGTTCATAAGTATCTGGATCACGATAAAGTCCAATATGTCCAACTTTCGCTGTTGGAATTAAAGACAACATTCCATCTACCATTCCAAGTCCTGCACGTAAAATAGGAACTACCGCTAATTTTTTTCCAGTTAACTCTTTTCCAATTGTTTCGCAAATTGGTGTTTTCACTTTTACATCACGCAATTTTAAATTGCGTGTTGCCTCGTAACACATCAATGCTGCGATTTCCCCTACTACTTCTCGAAACTCTTTTGTTCCTACTTCTTCGTTTCTAATATAGCTGATCTTATGTTGGATCAATGGGTGATCCATAACACGTACTTCTGACATTATTTTCCTCCTTCAGTAAAAGAATTTAGTTTATCTACTAATTTTTTTGTTAATGCTTTCATCATTTCATAAAATTCTCCATAGGCCGTTAATGGCTGTCCGTATGGATTTGGAATTTCTGTATCATCATCTAGAAATTCGTTGATGGAATACACATTTTCGGTAACATTATACTCTGATACAATTTTTTCTTTCTGATTTTGCTCGAATGTAAGAACGAGTGTATCATCTTTTAGTTCCTCTTCTGAAAATGCTTTGGACACATGGTTTTGCAAAGTCAATTTTCCACTTTTCATGATCGCTTCCGCTTTCTGATTTACAGGTTCTGGAAACAAAACAACCATGCCTCTTGATTCGATCACATATTCTTGTTTTAATTTCTCATTGCGTAACAACTCTGCTGCCACAGGACCTCTGCTTGTATCAGACTGACTTACAAATACAATTCGTCTGTATTTTTGTTTTTCTACAATCGGTGCTGCTTTTATTCTAATATGACCTGCCGCTTTTTCCAAGCGATTCATAATTGCATTTCCAATTCCTTGCACTGCAAAAGATTCGCTATATATTTCTGAAATATCTTCTTCATTAAAATCTCTCAAAACAGAATATAGATTTCTAGCAATGGTTTTCTCATTTTCCCTTGTTCCTATATTTTTTACAATGCCGTGGGAGTAATACTGCTCCGATTCATTTGTCGCAATAATCCCAACCTGACGTCCCTGAAGATATGCCTCATATGCAAGCTGACGAATTGCTAGGATTTCTTCCTTTAGGGTTCCCTCAACAATTGTAAGTTTTGCATCTGGTGCATAATGACGATATTTCATTCCTGGTGCTTTTGGTCTTTGTGTACTGGAACTGTCAAGCAGTGTTTGATCAACCGCCACTTCTCCTATCTCTTCTTCCAACATATCTGCGGTAATTGCTCCTGGACGTAAGATCATAGGTGGCGTCACCGTCATATCAAGAATGGTAGATTCTAAACCGATCTCTACACTTCCACCATCTAAAATCATCTCGATTTTTCCATCAAGGTCATCTTTTACATGCTGTGCTGTAGTCGGACTTGGTCTCCCAGATGTGTTTGCACTTGGTGCTGACACATATCCTCCAGCTGCTAAAATCAGTTCTCTTGCAATTTTATCACTTGGCATCCTAACTGCAACTGTATCAAGTCCTCCAGTAGTGCCATATGGAACGATCTGACTTTTTTTAAAAATCATTGTAAGTGGCCCCGGCCAAAAACGCTTAGCAATTTTTTCTGTAAGATCTGGCACCTCCGCCACAATTGCTTCTAAAGCTTTTAGCTCTGCAATATGCACAATAAGTGGATTGTCTGATGGGCGCCCTTTTGCCGCATATGTTTTTTTCGCTGCCTCCTCATCTAAAGCGTTTGCACCCAGTCCATAAACAGTTTCTGTAGGGAACGCTACAAGCCCTCCATCTTTCAATATCTGTCCTGCACTTAAAATGATACTTTCATCAATATTATTTTTGTCAATTGTACTTATTATTGTTTCCATAATTTTTATTATAACATGATTTTTTTCAAAAAAAAACTGTCTTTATAAAATCCGCACTTTACAAGGATAAAAATTCCATGATTCCATCGAAAATAGCTTTTGCTAAAAGATCTTGATATTCATCGGAAACAAGCTTTTCTGACTCCTTTGTATTGCTTAAAAAACCACACTCAACAATCACCACTGGAACTTCTGTTTTTTTTAAGATAAAATAACTATCATTTCCTTTTTCTTTTCTTTTATTTTCAGGGTCCACCTTCAATAATGCGTTTTGAAGAATCGATGCCAATTTTTCTCCTTTGTCGGATTGGCTATAATAAAAGACTTGTGCTCCACGAATTTCCTCACTTGTATAGCTATTTTGATGAATGCTAACTGCCAAATCTGGTTTTGCATCATTAATAATCTCTACTCTTTTCCGTAAATCTTCGATTTTTGAATCCGCCAGATCCACGTCTTGTTCTCTTGTCATAACAACTTTTATATTCTGCTCTAGAAGCAATTGTTGGACTTTCTTTGCTATTTCTAAATTAATATTTTTCTCCAAAATTTTATGAATACCAATCTTACCAGAATCTTTTCCCCCATGCCCTGCATCAAGTACAACCGTTTTATCTGCCTCATTTTTTACTCCCACTGAGGTTTCTATCTTTTTGTCACAAATTTGTTTACAATAGATCCATTCACTAGACCACCATACCCCAATCATCATAGCAGCTAACGCAATTAACCCCACTACTATTTTAGTTTTTTGCCGCAAAAAAACATCCCCTTTCACATATATTATGATATATATGCAAAATAAGGATGTTTTTTTCTTAAATATTAAATTAATTTACATATTGAAGGATCAAATCCCATATCTGTTGTTTTTCCCAACCGATACACCAAGATGCAACACCAGCAAGATTATGTTCCTTTATAAGTTTTAGTTTTTCTTCAATAGACTTTGCATCCTCGAGCCAAATCTTATAGGTACCTTCTTCTGTATCCCACTGCGCATAATTCTGTCTTGTTTTCTTGTCCCATTTCGCCTTAACCCCTGCCTCTTTTAATGTCTTTTCTGCAGAGTCCATGCTAAGTGCTGTATTTGTGACTTTTAACGGATAATTTTCTGCTTCTGTTCCTTCATCTTCTGCAATCTCTTCTTCTGTCTTTGGTCTTTCTAACCATAATCTTGTAAATAATGGAATTGCATTTACAAGTTTGTCGTTTGGAACCTCTTTTAAAGCATCCTCAATTCCATTTTTTACATAATCATACGATGCAACGGATCCTGCTTCATAAGAATTTGCTGTGTGCTCATCGTATCCCATAATGATAACATAGTCCGCAACAATTCCTTGTTCTTTGAGATCATAGTATTTATTGTATGGCATTGGCACATAATCACTGATAGAAAATACAAGACCGTTTTGTCTACATTTTACAGATAATTCTCTTACAAACTGAATGTAATGTTCTCCACATTCTGGAGAAATCAATTCAAAATCCAGATTGATTCCATCTAGTCCTGTCTGAATTGCTGCACCAATCACCTGATTGATCAGATTCTCTCTTTTTGATGTATAGCTAAGTACTTCATAAGTTTCATCATAGGAGTTGATTCCTCCATGAAAATCTCTTAATACTCCCCATACATCCAGTTTAGACTGATGGGCATAATTTACATAATCTGCATTTGCAATGGATGACATACCACCCTCAGTATTTTCAATACTAAACCAAGTTGGTGCAATAATCGTAAGACCTTTCGTCCGTGCAATATCTTCTAAAACATAGCTATTGGCATCTTCATTGTCTACATTGTGCCATGCCATGTTAATTGGTTTATCAACCTTCATATTCGTATATTCTGGTTCTTCAAACTCATGGGATGTCGTTTCTTTTTGAGGTCGTCTTAACGTATTCTCTTTAACGTAACCTGAAAATCCATCTTCTGTACGAATTTTCTTCCAGCCGTCTACCTGATCTACAATTCGAACTTTATCACCTTTTTTCACTTCTGTTAAAACTGGACTTTTTACTCCACCCTGATATCGAATTTGTGTATTCTTTTTTAATGTAGCAACTGTATGCTCTCCAAAATCACAGGTAATTACTGCTCTTGCCGGAATACGGTCACCTTCTGCCTTTAATAACTTGTACTCCATATTAGAGAACTGTTCAATAAATGGAAGGGCAATATACGCAGTCTTTCCTTCCGCTTTTAAAATCACATAATCTTTTGACTTCTTTTCTTTAACAACGGAATACTCTTTCTCACCTACACCTACAGAAACATTTCCTGATGGCAATGTATAAAGCAAAATATTTTCATTAAAATCCCAGTAAAAACGTTCATTAATAAAATCTCGTACTACTGAATATTCTATATACGGAACACCGTCATAAAGTTTTCCACCTGAATGGTAGTCCTCGAGTCTTCCTATTACTTGATTATTTACCATAACAGCAAGATCATTCTCACTTTGTAATCCATAATATTCATTCAAATCATATTGTTTTTTTGATGAGCCATACTTCTTCCAAAAAAATATGCCACCTACTGCTATAATAATCAATGCTGCCAAAAGAAGAAGCCTGATAATGAAGTTCCTCCTTCTCCTTCTTGCTCGTCTGCTCTTTCTTCTTACGTTTCTTCCAGTGGGTCTAGTTGTTCTATTTACACTGCCATTTGGTCTTGGTCTTCTTCGATTGTTATTCTCTGTCCTTGGACCACTTGGGCGTCTTTTACGTACTTCCTGCTGCCTAGTCTGTCGAACTTCTAATGGCCTTCTTTCTCTTTCGTCCATGCCGCACCTCCTAATAGAGACTATTATACATGATAGCGTATAAATAGTTCAACAATTATAAGTATTTTCTTTTATTACTTTTAACATACGTCATATACAAAATATCGGCCTTTTTAAAATTATCTTTGATTGCAATCCGGCATGTGAGGGGAATCGTCTGCCTAATTATTGTTCTATTGTTTCATTTACGTAAGGATAATCTTCATGAAGTCCAACAAACGCAAGTGACTCTATATATCCTTGTGGATCGAGAACATAGTCACGCATATAGTTTCCTTGCTCGTGAATCATATGTGCCTGTACAATCTGAAGCGGGCTGGCTGGGTATCCGTCCACACTCATACTTATTCCTCTTTTTTCATAATCTTCTAATTCTGAATATAAACTTTTATAAACATCTGTTGTATCAGAAATTTCCATGGCTGCTCCTTCATCCGCAGGTCAGGGATAAATAGAATCTATGTTTTTTCATACTCTGCGAGGTGCCGTGACGTACCAGTATGTAAAAACATCTCAAAAGACAGTACAAACCTGCAAGTAATCTCTTTTTCTATTGGTAATCTGTCCATGAAACGGACCTTTGAATTTTTTGAATTTCCTTGATAAAAAGACAGTATTTCCTTATCTTTAAGGAAACCTGATAGACAAAAATATATACTCCTTTCTACTGTATTTATTTATCCGAAAAACTATCTTCTGTACTTGCAATTATAGTAACTTATTGAGCCTATTTCAATGTGTATATTGTTCATAACCCATCCACATTTGTTGATAAAGATCTACCACTTATTTTTTCTTGGAAAATCGTAAATTTCTTTACATATTTTTTGTTTTTGTTTATACTAATAGTGAGAAGATATATATTTTTTGAAATTACAATTCGTAAGGATGTGAAAATATGAAGATAGAAAAAATTAATGATAACCAAATACGATGTACTCTAACTCATGCAGATTTAGCTGAGCGACATCTAAAATTAAGCGAACTTGCTTATGGAACCGAAAAAGCGAAATCTCTTTTTCGCGATATGATGCAGCAAGCTGCCTTTGATTTTGGCTTTGACGCAGAGGATATTCCTCTTATGATTGAAGCCATTCCGACTTCTGCTGATACGATCGTACTCATCATCACTAAAGTAGAAGATCCCGAAGAACTTGATACGAGATTTTCAAAATTTACCCCTTCTAGCACCTCAGATTCCTCTATTCCAGAAACATTGGAAAAATTAGAAGGCGCGGAAGATTTCATGGAACTGCTTGATAAAGTAAAAAAAGCTGCGGCTGGTACAAATGCTCCTGCCACTGAGAAAAAATCAATCTCAAAATTGACCATTCGATTGTTTTCTTTTGAAAACATTGATGATGCAATACAGGCGGCGCATCTGATTGCTCCTATATACCACGGTGCCAATACCCTTTACCACGATCCGGATAGCGGCATGTACGTGCTTGCACTAAAACAATCCGATCATTCTGAAAAAGAATTTAACAAGATCTCCAATATGCTTTCTGAGTATTCTTCTATTGAGAAAGTATCTCCTGCTACTTTAGCATTTTTAGAAGAACATTATGATATTCTAATTTCATCAAATGCAATTCAAAATCTTGGACTCATTTAACCAAAAAATACCCGGCAGAAATTTCTGCGGGGTATTTTTATGTGGAAAACCTTTCCACACATGACTTTTATTTATTACAGACCTGCTGCTTTAATAGAAGCATTTAATTTCTCAACCAGCAAATCTACATCAATGCCATGTACCATTGCGGCCTCTTCCAGAGACTCCATCTGTGAAGCCGGTCAGCCAAGGCAGTGCATACCAATTTCCATTAAGATGCTTTCTGCACCTGGAAAAATCTGTAGTAATTCACCGATTCTTGTTGTTCTAGAAACCTGTGACATTCTTTTTTCCTCCTTCTTTTATTGGTGTTCACTATTATACATCCTATTTTTTTATTGCGCAATAAGCGAATTTAATTTTCTGAATTTTTTCGACAACTTTATACAATTTTTGACTACTTAAAAGTCAATGATTTTTTCGTTTTTTTTCGACAAAATACTATTTTTATTATAACTCTACAAAACACTTGTTCTTTTTTTAACAAAAGTAATCCACATTATTCACATGGTTGTGTGTTGATAATGTGGATAACTTTGTAGAAATAGTGATTTTTCTTTGGTTAATCACTTTTTGAGTGTGAATAAGTTGGTAAAATCTTTTTTTGCACTTTCGACACTTTTTTACTTTTTTGTGCATATTGCTAATCTATATCTTCGATTTCTTTGCATAAAAAAATCTGGTTTATCTAATTTATGAAACATAATAAATGTTTTCAAAAAAGATTCCCAGATTTCTATCAATTGATTTTCTTATAAAACTCTTCTTACTGTAACGATTGGAGCATACAATGCACTTGTAATACGTATGCCCTGACTTTCATCTACCGCATTTAAAATCATATCATTTCCTGCGTAGAGACCAACATGGCCATCATATAGAACAAGATCTCCTGGCATTGCCTGATCATAACTTACCGGAACCCCAACAGTTTCCATTGCCCAAGTCGTTCTTGGAAGGGAAATTCCAAAGTCTGCATATACCGCTTGGACAAACCCGGAACAATCTGCTCCATATAAAAGGCTTGTGCCTCCCCACACATAAGGATTTCCTATAAACTGACTTCCATATGCGATTACTTCTTGTCCTTTTCGTTCCGCTTCTTCTCTCATGAGTCTTTCTTCTTCTTCCACTTTTGACTCTGCATAATGGTAGGATTTATTTCCATTGGATTCATCGTATTTCTTTGCGTCTTTTCCTGTAATAAGATCTTTTGCCTGCACATACCCATATACATTCCCTGACTTAATACGAACCCAATCTCCTTCATAATCTAAAATTTCTACCGCCGTACCATTGTACATTTTTCCAGCCCAATCACTTTTGTCTGTAGCTGCATATCTAATGTAAGCAAAATCACTTACATTAGAAAATGCTATATTTAAATACTCACCCTTATCATTTTCTACCAGATACAATTGAATATCTTCTTTCTTTTCCATCTGGTATTCTTTCTCTACAATATTTTCAATATTCATGATTGGTACAATTGGCATCGTATTCATTACATGATCTGCTGCCTCTGCATGAATATTGTTCCCCAAGATCATAATCGTCCCCGTAAAAATAGAAAGAAACAGTTTGTTTATACTTTTTGTTTTCACTATATGAACCTCCCTGATTTTATTCTTTTCTTTCGTAGGATTTTAAATGTTACAAATTTGTTAATTTTCTTAACAAGATTGCATTTTACCAGTAATACTAATATATGTCAAGGATTATTTCATTTTTTCGTTCCTGTTTTTTCGACTTTTCGTAATTATATTGTAATTTTTTGAAATATAAATGGATTAAATTTAACTTTTATGTAATATTTTAAAGAAAGAATTCCTTCTATTATAATATAAATTTTTTGTTTTTTCCGCATTGGTTTATTTTAATATTTTTGAAAAAATACTATTGACAAACAAAATAAAATGTATTATATTCTAATTACAGTAATGATTCCTATTATTGATTTTGAGAAAGGAGGATGTAACTGCCAGTGTTAAAATATAGTCGGCAACGCGAATCAATTAAAAAATATCTGTCCGAAACGACAGAACATCCAACAGCCGATACAGTTTATTTACACGTCAAAAATGAATTTCCTAATATAAGTTTAGGAACTGTATATCGAAACTTAAATTTGCTAACTGATCTTGGTGAAATCATTAAAATCCCTTCACCAGATGGTGGAGATCGTTTCGACGGAAATATTAAACCTCATAATCATTTTTTCTGTAATTGTTGCGGAAAGATTTACGATATGAACATGGATGTAAGTGATTTGAATCAAATAAACCGTTCTGTTTCCGATTCATTTGATGGTATTATTGAATCCAGCACTACAATCTTTATGGGGAAATGTGGAAACTGTATTCGAAAATCTCAAGAGGTTTCGAAATGTAGCTAATATGCGATTAATGCAGGTAAATATCACATATTTTACCGGCATTAAAATAAATTCTGTCGAGCATGATAAGAACTCGACTAACTACTAATACTATTGTATAATAAAAAGAAAAGGAGAAATTAACTATGAAAAAATTTGTATGTACTGTATGTGGATATGTTTATGAAGGAGAAGCTGCACCAGCTGAATGTCCAATTTGTAAAGCACCAGCTGATAAATTCAAAGAACAAGTTGGTGAAAGAGAATGGGCTACTGAACATGTTGTAGGCGTTGCTCAGGGCGTAAGCGAAGACATCATCGCTGATTTAAGAGCTAACTTTGAAGGAGAATGTTCAGAAGTTGGTATGTACCTTGCAATGGCAAGAGTTGCTCACAGAGAAGGATATCCTGAAATCGGACTTTACTGGGAAAAAGCTGCTTACGAAGAAGCAGAGCACGCTTCTAAGTTTGCGGAATTATTAGGTGAAGTTGTAACAGACAGCACAAAGAAAAATCTTGAAATGAGAGTAGATGCTGAAAACGGTGCTACAGCTGGTAAATTTGATCTTGCAAAACGTGCAAAAGCTGCTAACCTTGATGCAATTCATGATACAGTTCATGAAATGGCAAAAGACGAAGCTCGTCACGGAAAAGCATTTGAAGGTCTTCTTAAGAGATACTTTGGTTAATTACGATTTCCAATAATAATTTTCACTGAGGCAGAGGTATTCTGCCTCAGTTTTAATAGGAGGGTTTAGTATGTCTAAATATACTGGTACAAAAACAGAAAAGAACCTTATGGAAGCATTCGCTGGAGAATCTCAGGCACGTAACAAATACACTTATTATGCATCTGCTGCAAGAAAAGCTGGGTTTGTTCAAATGTCAAATATCTTTTTAGAAACAGCGGATCAGGAAAAAGAACATGCCAAATTATGGTTTAAAGAATTCCACGGCATCGGCGATGTAGAAGCCAACTTAGAAGATGCCGCAAACGGAGAAAACTACGAATGGACAGATATGTATGATCGTATGGCAAAAGAAGCGGAAGAGGAAGGATTCGAAGAACTTGCTGCAAAATTCCGTGGCGTAGCTCTTGTAGAAGCCGCTCATGAAAAACGCTACAAAAAATTACTTGAAAACTATAAAAATGGTACTACATTTAAAGGGGAAGCTCCTTTGGGATGGAAATGTGGAAACTGTGGTTACATTGCCATGACTGATGAAGCTCCTGAAATTTGCCCAGTATGTGCACATCCACGTGCTTACTTCGAAAGAAAAGCTGAAAATTATTAATCAACAGGGTGTCCAGATTTTTATCCGGACACCCTGTTTGTTTCGATCAAATTTAACTTCTCTTTTCTAGAAAATTGCTTGATCTCATATTCTCTGCGCATCGCTTCTTGCTTCGTTTCGTAACATTCCTGATACACCAATGTTACCGGCCGTCTTGCCTTGGTATACTTGGCCCCTTTTCCTTCATTATGGTCTTTCAGACGTTTCTCCAAGTTATTTGTCCATCCCGTGTAAAAAGTCCCATCTTTACATTCCAATATATAGGTATAATTCATAATCTCGCCTCAACTGTCTTTATCGTATGGGTACATCATATCACAATTTTCTTTTTCCTTCTATCCTGCAAATACGTAAAAAGGATCCTGAAAATATCAGAATCCCTTTGTTTTAGTCCATAAAATCCAATGGATTTACCGGCTGTCCGTCTTTTTTAATTTCAAAATATAAATTAGGTCCTTCCACGGAATAGTATTTGGTAGGCTCATTTAGTACGCCAATTTGCTCTTCCGCATTTACCTGGTCCCCCAGTTTTACAGATACATCTCTTAACTGTCCATACACCGCTGTATAACCATTTCCCATATCCAGTGTCACAGTAACCCCAGTTTGAGGATACTCTGCAATTTCTTTTACAACGCCACTTGCTGCCGCTTTGATCGTCTCCCCTGCTTTTCCTTCAATCACAATTGCTGGATTGTACTGATACTGTTCCAATGTTGGAAAATAAACGGTTTTGTCCATACTAAATCCAATGAGTGTAGCACCACTAGCTGGCCAGGTTAAATGACTATTTTCATCAAACCACACCGTTGTTGCTTCTGGTTGCACAACTTCATCCGTTCTTACTTGTTCTTCCATAGCCTTTTCATCTGCCATTGTTTTTTCTTGTTCTGCTGGTAGTTCAATTTTTTTTGCGGATGCCTCTTCAATTTCTTCTTTTGTAATAATCTTTTTCTCTTCTTCCATTTTTGCAAGCTCTTCTTGTGCCTGTTTTTTTGTTCTACTTGAAGCAAATGCTCCTACCATCAGGATCACCGCAACAAAACAAAGCACCATTCCAAAAGCTGCTCCCTTCCCTTTTAAAGAAGGTATTTCTTTCTTATTCATATTCATCACCTCTGGCTATATCTTTTCCAGATTTGATGCAATTTATTCCAATTTAAAATTTATTTCTTCTGCATTTGATAAAGTGGTTCCAGCATAAAAATATTGAAGTATTTCTTCATACCCCTTTCCCTCTTTTGCCATTTGATTTGCTGTAAACTGACTCAATCCAAGTCCATGGCCATTTCCTTTTGTTCGAACACGCAATCTCCCTTTATGATCTTCTAAAGTCATACACCCTGACGCAAGAGATAAGGCCTTTCTAAATTGCTCTCCAGAACATACTGTACCTTTGATTTTCATCGTTTTAACATATCCTGCCGAGTCGCTTTCTTGAATCTGTATATCCTCATATTTTAATTTTTCTTTTACTTTCTTTTTATCCACTGCGGCAATAAAATCCCTACACTTTTCTTGTACTGTCTCGTATTCCAGGTCATAAATATGCTCCCAGTCTTTATCTTTTTTATCTTCCTTACATTCTACCCCCATTAAATAATCATACATCCCATTTCCAAGTACTTCTTTTCCCATTCTTGTTTTTCCTGCATTGGATCGATGAAAAGGAACGTTTGCATAATCATCCTCATACAGTAATACTTTTGTCTCTGTTTCCTTCATTGCATCAAAATATTTTTTATAATATTCTTCGTAATGATCGATTCCCCACTTTTTTTCCATTTCCTCAGAAGTTAAAAAAATTTCTTTAAACACTGGATGATCACTTTGATCTAATTCTTTATATAATTTTGTTCTTAAAATCACAGCCTGTGCTTTGATTGCTTCCTTTTCATAAGTTTGGGGAATCTGTTTTGCAAGAATGCCAATAAAATATGCATCCCATGGTATTTCTTCTATCTGCGTTTCCCCACCCGTTACAGAAGCAACTTTCACCAACTGAAACGCATCTTTTTCTATACGTTTTATTTTCTCTCCATTTATAAATACTGTTGCAAGATATGGCAGCAACAACAAAATAATCACAACGGATACTCCCGTTTTCAGTACTTGTCCTATTTTATATTTATTCATAAAAAAAATCCTCCATATTTAATTATATGAAGGATTTTTTAAAAAATTCAATTTCATTTAATCTTCTTCTGGTTCTGGGATTTCCACCTTTTCCAATTTCCAGATATCGTCTACATATTCTTCAATTGTTCTGTCTGATGAAAACTTGCCACTACATGCCGTATTCATCATTGCAATTTTGGACCATCTTTGTTCATCTCGATATGCATCTTCCACACGGCGTTGTGCTTCTGCATATGAACGGAAATCTTTCAAAATAAAATACGTATCCGCACGATCTGTACATTGTGTATTTAACAATGAATTATACAAATTTTGGTACATGTCATGTCTTCCATTTGCATATGTTCCATCCATAAGTTGGTCAACAACACGTTTTAGCTCCCAGTCATTAAAATAAATATCTACTGGATTGTATCCGCCATAATTTTCATAATTGATAACTTCTTGAGAACTAAGTCCAAAAATAAATGCATTCTCTTCTCCAACTTCCTCTACAATTTCTACGTTGGCTCCATCCATTGTTCCAAGTGTAGGGGCACCATTCAGCATGAATTTCATATTTCCAGTACCAGATGCCTCCTTTGATGCTGTTGAAATCTGCTCGCTGACATCTGCTGCTGCAAACAGTAATTCCGCATTGGATACTCTGTAGTCTTCAATAAACACAACCTTAATCTTTCCGTTGATGCTTCGATCATTGTTGACTACTTCTGCAACAGAATTGATCAGTTTAATGGTTTCTTTTGCTCTTAAATATCCTGCTGCTGCCTTTGCACCAAAAATAAAAGTACGAGGGTAGTAGGACATTTCTGGATGTTCTTTAATTTGATTATACAAATACATGATATGAAGAATATTTAATAACTGACGTTTATACTCATGCAGTCGTTTCACTTGAACATCAAAGATAGAATTTGGATCTACCTCTATTCCATTGTGCTCCTTGATATATTTTGCAAGACGCACTTTGTTTTGATATTTAATCTGCATAAACTCTCTTCTATATTTTTCATCATCAATGTAATCTTTTAATTTCGAAAGTTGTGACAGATCTTTGATCCATCCATCTCCAATTAAGTTTGTGATCCACTCTGCTAACAATGGATTTCCATGAAGCAGGAATCGTCTCTGAGTAATACCATTGGTTTTGTTATTAAACTTTTCAGGCATCATTTCATAAAAATCTTTTAATTCCTGATGTTTTAAAATTTCCGTGTGAAGTTTTGCAACTCCATTCACAGAAAATCCAGCAATGATTGCCATGTGAGCCATGCGTACCTGATTGTCTCTTAAAATAGACATCTTGTGTACTTTTTCTTCATTGCCTGGATACTGAGCACGCACTTGTTCGATAAAGCGGCGATCAATCTCTTGAACAATCTGATAAATTCTAGGAAGTAATCTTGAGAATAAATCAATTGGCCATTTTTCCAAAGCTTCTGACATAATTGTATGGTTTGTATATGCACAAGTTTTTGTTGTAACATCCCACGCATCTTCCCAGCTTAATCCTTCCTGGTCAATCAACAATCTCATCAGTTCTGGAACTGCAACCGTTGGATGCGTATCATTCATCTGAATGACAACTTTTTCATGAAGCTTTCTGATATCATCATGGTTCTTTTTGTACTTCTCTATAATAGTCTGAAGACTTGCTGAAATAAAGAAATACTGCTGTTTTAAGCGAAGTTCTTTTCCAGCATAGTGATTATCATTTGGGTAAAGTACGTCTACAATTGTCTTTGCAAGGTTTTCTTGTTCAACTGCTTTGTGGTAATCTCCTTTATCAAAAGATTCCAATGAAAAATTACTGATCGGCTGTGCATCCCAAATACGAAGAGTATTGACTACATGATTTCCATAGCCAACAATTGGCATGTCGTATGGTATTGCCAAAACAGATTCATAATTCTCCTGTATAAAATTATCTTTTCCTGTCTGTGGATCACGTTCAAATCGGATAGATCCACCAAAACGCACTTCTTTTGCGTATTCACTTCTTCGAATCTCAAATGGATTTCCTTCTTTTAACCAGTCATCTGGCGTTTCAATCTGATATCCATTTTCGATTTTCTGCTTAAACATTCCATAGCGATAACGAATTCCGCATCCATATGCTGGGTAGTTTAAGGTAGCAAGTGAATCTAGGAAACAAGCGGCTAAACGTCCAAGGCCTCCATTTCCAAGAG
>JARHYE010000053.1 GCA_029258605.1 Ruminococcus sp. | reverse complement strand
AAACATTAAACAATACAATGAAAAAAGGTGGATGTGGTGAATGTCAGACATCATGCCAGTCTGCATGTAAGACTTCTTGTACAGTAGGAAATCAGACATGTGAAAATGAAAACAGAAAATAATACAGTTTGTATTATTAAGGTAGTAAGGCAGCGACTTCGGCCGCTGCCTTACGCTTGTTACAGAAAAAATTGTTTTTCGTGAATTTAATTTTGAATGAAAGAGAGGGTACCTGTTGTGATACATCAGTACCAAAATAATGGTTATAATATTGTTCTCGATGTGAATAGTGGTTCTGTTCATGTTGTAGATAAAATCGCATATGATGTGATTGCATGTATGGAGGAGATGAATCCATTTCATACAAAAGAAACACTTTTAGCGAAAGAAACATACGAATATCTTTGCCAAAACTTAAAAGATACCTACGCAGAAGAAGATCTAAAAGATGTTCTTGAGGCCGTTGCAGAGCTAACAGCAGATGGTCAACTTTTTGCCAAAGATATTTATGAAGATTACATAGATGTGGTTAAGCAAAGAAAGACAGTTGTAAAGGCTCTTTGCCTTCATATTGCACATGACTGTAATCTTGCCTGCAAGTATTGCTTTGCAGAAGAGGGAGAATATCATGGAAGAAGAGCGCTTATGTCTTACGAAGTGGGCAAAAAAGCGTTGGATTTCTTGATTGAGAATTCAGGAAATAGAAGAAACTTGGAAGTGGATTTCTTTGGTGGAGAACCACTTATGAATTGGCAGGTTGTAAAAGACTTAGTTGCTTATGGTCGTGAACAGGAAAAGATTCATGACAAGCATTTCCGTTTTACACTTACAACGAATGGAGTTCTTTTGAATGATGAAATTCAGGAATTTGTAAACAAAGAGATGGACAATGTGGTACTTAGTATGGATGGAAGAAAAGAAGTCCATGATCGTATGCGTCCATTCAGAAACGGAAAAGGAAGTTACGATTTGATCGTACCAAAATTCCAGAAACTGGCGGATAGCCGTAATCAAGAGCGTTACTACATAAGAGGAACATTTACAAGAGACAACCTTGATTTCTCAAATGATATCCTTCATTATGCAGATCTAGGATTTAAACAGATTTCCATTGAACCAGTTGTTGGAGATGACACAGATCCATATGCGATCAGAGAATGTGATCTTCCACAGATTATGAGTGAGTACGATAAACTTGCGAAGATTATGGTAGATCGTCAGCGCGAAGGAAGAGGATTTACATTTTTCCACTTTATGCTTGATCTAGAAGGCGGCCCTTGCCTTTCTAAGAGATTGTCAGGCTGTGGTTCTGGTACAGAGTATTTGGCTGTCACACCATGGGGAGACCTTTATCCATGTCACCAGTTTGTTGGGGATGAGAAATTCATTATGGGGAATGTATTTGATGGAATTACAAACCCAGGAATTGCAGATGAATTTAGAGGATGCAATGTCTATACAAAAGAGAAATGCAAAAACTGTTTTGCCAAATTCTATTGTAGTGGTGGATGTATGGCGAACTCATATAAATTCCATAACACAATTTTTGATTCTTACGATATAAGCTGTGAGATGGAGCGTAAACGTGTAGAATGTGCGATTATGATTAAAGCAGCATTAGCAGAAGAAGAAGGGGATGAGGATCATGAAGAAAAATAAAGGAATTCTCAGTCTGATCGCGACAGTTGTCGTAGTTGCTATTTTAGGATTTACCACAATTGTTGGTTTCGGACCGACAGGCACAGGCGCAGCCAAAAATATTAATCTTGGATTGGATCTTGAAGGTGGAGTCAGTATCACATATCAGGTAAAAGGAGATACACCATCTCAAAGTGATATGGATGATACAAAGTACAAATTACAGCGCCGTGTGGAGCAGTATAGTACGGAAGCTACTGTTTATCAGGAAGGAGATAACAGATTAAGTATCGAAATTCCTGGAGTAAAAGATGCTAATAAAATTTTAGATGAGTTGGGTCAGCCTGGATCTTTGTTTTTCATTGCTGAAAAAGGAAAAGATGGCACACCAAATTATACAGTGCAAGCCGATGGAAATTACAAACTTGCAAAAACGATCGAAGAGTTAAAAAAAGATGGATCCATCGTATTGACAGGAACCGATGTTAAGAATGCACAAGCAGGAGCATTCGAAGGGAAAATGAAAAATACAGAGTATGCGGTGTCATTGACACTGAACAAAGATGGAGCGAAAAAATTTGCAGATGCTACAAGAAAAGCTGCGAAAAAAGAAACCATTGGGATTTATTATGATGGAGAATTCATCAGTGTTCCTATGGTGCAAAGTGAAATTGCCAATGGAGAGGCACAAATCACAGGTATGGAAAGTTTTGAAACAGCAGAAAAGCTTGCTTCTACAATTCGTATTGGTGGTTTAAGCGTAGAATTAGAAGAACTTCGCTCCAATGTAGTAGGAGCACAGTTAGGACAACAGGCGATTACAACAAGTTTAAAAGCGGGAGCAATTGGACTTGCGATCATTTTTGTGTTTATGTGTGCAGTGTATTTACTTCCAGGATTGGCATCTA
>JARHYE010000068.1 GCA_029258605.1 Ruminococcus sp. | reverse complement strand
AAATTCCTGGTGCAGGACTTTCAATTGCACGATATTCTTCTGTTACAATAGGACCTGCCCCATCAATAGGCTGACCAAGTGCATTTACTACACGGCCAATCATTTTGTCACCTACTGGTACAGATACAACTTTACCTGTACGCTTTACAGTCTGACCTTCTCCGATATTTTCATCGGAGCCAAATAATACGATAGAAACACTGTTTTCCTCTAGGTTTTGTGCCATACCAAAACTTCCATCTTCAAATTCAAGAAGTTCACCAGCCATACAATTTACAAGGCCGCTGGCTCTAACAATCCCATCACCAACCATCAGGATTGTACCTGTTTCATCCTGTTTGATCGCATTATCATAATATTTTATCTGACTGCGGATGACTTTGGATATTTCTTCAGGTTTTAATTGCATGATTCCATTCCATCCTTTAAACAATTATTTCATTAAGTTTTCTGGAAAGTCCAGACAGACGGCCTTTTACAGTTCCATCGTACTGTACCCCTTCCATTTCTACGCTTAGACCAGCAACAACAGTTGGGTCTATTTTTGTAATCAGAAGAATCTTCTTTCCACTGATTTTTTCTAATTTTTCTTTTAATTTGGCAAGTTGTTCCTCTGTAAGATCCACAGCACTTGTCACAACCGCCTCTGCGATTCCATGATCTGCATAATAACGTCTTGTGTACTCTTTACAGCATTCTGCATACTCTCCCAAAATACCGCGTTCACACAAAAGTTTTAAAAAATTAACCAGATATGGTTCTGCCTCTTCTTTAAATGCCTGATCTATAAGACCAATTCGCTCTGCTTTTGGTAGAGCTGGATCACTTAAAAGTTTAATATAATCCGGATTTTCCCGGAACAATGTCAAAACATCTTTCATCTGCTGATGAATTGTTTCTGTAAGCTGTTCTTGTGCAGCAAGATCATATAGACTGCCGCCATACAGCCGGCCAGTCTGTGTCATGATGTCTCACCTACATTCACTATAAAATCATTAATAAGTTTCGTATGATCGTCTTCTTTGATCTCACGCTCGATTACCTTTCCAGCTATTTCCATTGCCATGCCACCGATTTCATCTTTGATCTCGTTGACTGCTTTTCTCTTCTCCTGAGCAATGTCATTCTCAGCTTTTTCTTTCAGAGCTGCTGCCTGAAGAGATGCTTCTTTTAACATTTCTTCGCTTTGAACTGTGGCAGTTTTCTGAGCTGTCTTAAGAATCTCATTTGCTCTATTCTTAGCCTCAAGCATGTTTTGTTCGTACTCTGCTTTCATGGCCTCGGCCTCTGTCTTTTCTTTTACAGCGTCCTGAATCTGTGCATCTGCGATTGCTTTACGCTCTTCAAGAATTTTATTGACCGGTTTGAATAAGAAACGTTTGATAAGATATATCTGGATAAAAAGGTTGCAGATCTGAGCGATAAACGTCCATGGTACAATTCCAACCAGTTCCTGTACCCCCATGGTCTTAACCTCCTGTTCTTGTATTTACAATGTTCTTGTTGACTTCCTCAACTTTTAATTAAGCAAGGAATTTCATGAACATACCAGGTGCAACAAAGATTAAAAGCAGACCTGTTACGAAACCATAAATACCTGTTGTCTCTGCAACGGCACATCCAAGAAGCATTGTTGATGTAACAGAACCTTTGCACTCTGGCTGACGTCCAATCGCCTCAAGAGCTTTTGCTACTGCGTTACCTTCACCAATACCAGGTCCGATACCAGCGATCAATGAGCATCCTGCACCTATAGCACATCCTGCTAAAGCAATACCTTTTGCAAGTAATTGAAATTCCATAATTAAATCCTCCTAATTGTCATAATTTTTCTTTTTTTGTTTGTTAAATAAATTTTAATGTTGTTATCATTCTTCTGCTGTTTCTGCTGCATTTGCAATGTACATTACTGTCAGCATTGAGAAAATGAAGGCCTGCATCACTCCCGAGAACCAATCAAAGTAAACGGAAAGAACTGCAGGAATACCTACATCAAGGAAAGGTATTTGTGATAATACACTTCCTAAAACTCCTGGAATCAGTCCGAGAAGTTTTGTGCTGGCAAGTGCCAGCGCTCCGTAGATCAATCCATTGATGACCACTCCTGAAAGAATATTACCAAAATGACGACACGCCATACTAATTGGAGTTGCTAACTCCGAAAGGATATTAAACGGCGTCATGATCGGGATTGGTGTTGTAAAATCTTTTAAGTATCCACCGAATCCATTGGTCTTGATCTTTTGTTTTGTGATCAGAACAAATACCACAACTGCCCAGGCGGCTTCTGTGGCAAGATCTGCTGTAGGGCTCCTTAAGCCCACAAGACTTATCAGGTTTGATACCACACTTGTTGTAAACAGTGCTGCGATAAATGGTATAAAATATCGGAATTTTTCACCCATATTTCCTACGACAAAATCATTTGCTTTCTCTACAAGAAATTCTGCCAGAGCCTGACGTTTTGAAATATTTTCGACTTTTAGATCATGCGTCAGCCAGATGCAGAACCCTGTGATCAGAAGCATAACAATCCAGCTTACTACCATGGTCTCACTAAGTTCCAGTTTCCCAAGTACAGGCAGATCAAAAGGAAAAGTATAAAACACTTTAGCCCCTGATACATCTAGGTTCATATCTTCTTCCACCTCCTATCTTTTTTTAATACCTATCTACCAAATTTTACTTGTTGCCAATTATGCCCATAATTTTGATTCCAAATCCTGGAAACAATAATGGAAGCGCTCCTGCCACAAATTGAAAGCAAGGAGCTGCGATCGCCGCAATAACCCACAACATCTGTAGCAGCATACGACGGGAGTAACTCCCTTTCATCAGCAATCTTGCCGATGCTTCATCATCACTTGCAGCTACTTTTTGTACTGCAAGACCCATAAGGAAAAAGTTAAGCACAGCAACCATGCTCCCACCTATTCCTCCTAAGATCACCCTATAATCAAAGGGAACTCTCTGTGGAAATCCCAGATGAAGTATCCCGAAAGCTGCCCACATAATCACTAGTCCCACTCCTGTATAAAGTGCAACTTTTGCTGTTTCTTTCTTTACAGCTGGCTGAATCTTACCCATTATGTAACTCCTTTGTCTAATGATGGTTGAAATATATTTTCTTTTCTTCTTTTTTGCTCTCTTTTTCCTGCCTTCTTTCTATGGCAAGATAAAATTTATAGGCAGTCATGCCTGATCCTCCAAGCCCGAAAAAAAAGCCTGGAATATAGACCCAGCTTCCAAGTCCTAAATTAGAATTTAGAAACCAGCACAGAGCCAGGCATAACAAAAGAGGGGTAACGAAAGAGAATCCAAGCTGTGTCAGCATTAAAACATTCTTATATATGTCTGCCAAGCGCTTCATTTTTCATCTTCCTTTCCCCTGAAAATATATTGAGATTTTACCATAGCATACACGAAAAAACAATGGATATGTATAAAACACCAAAAATTTCATACTTTGTACACGCTTTCGTTTTCCAGTCTGCTACTTTTAATTCGTATCTAGTATACAAAGTCTGATTGCTCTTTCACATAGACAGCTCCTTTATGGATGTCAAAAAACCATACATATCGATTTAGTTGTCCTTTTTTTAGACAAAAAAGTGCAGCTGCCCAAAAGCAGCTACACTTGTACTATTTCCAATTTAATTCATGTAAATGACCTTCTAAATTCATATGAGAAAAATGGTTCTGCCTTAATGCTTCGTATAATACAATTGCAACAGAATTTCCAAGGTTCAAAGAACGAATGTCTCCTACCATTGGAATTCTTACGCATCTTTCCTTATTTTCTACAAGAATCTCCTCTGGAATTCCTGCACTTTCTTTTCCAAACATTATATAGCAGTCTTCCTCATAGGAAACCTCTGTATAACACTTTTCTGCTTTTGTTGTCGCCATATAAATGACTACTCCAGGATTTTTTTCAAGAAAATCCTTATAATCTACGTAGGTTCTTACGTCTAATTGTGACCAATAATCCATCCCCGCACGCTTCAAAGCTTTCTCATTGAGTTTAAATCCCAATGGTTCGATTAAATGTAATCTTGTATTTGTTGCCACACAAGTACGTCCTATATTTCCTGTATTTGCCGGAATTTCCGGCTCTAGAAGTACAATATTTAACATGGTTTTACCTCTCATTTCTAAGTCGTGTAATAAAGGTTTCTACGCGTCCCAACGCTTCTTTTAAATCTTCCAAGGAGTACGCGTAAGAAATTCTAAGGAATCCTTCTCCACATGCTCCAAAAGCGGTTCCTGGAACAATGGCAACCTTTTCTTCCCTAAGCAGACGATTTGCAAATTCTTCCGATGTTAATCCAAATTCTTTGATGCTTGGAAAAACATAAAACGCTCCAAATGGTTCAAAACACTCTAATCCCATCCGCTTAAACTCATGCATCAGAAAATTTCTTCTCTGATTGTATGAATTTCGCATTTCCTTTACATCATCCTCACAGTTTCTAAGACCTTCAATTGCCGCATATTGGCTATTTGTTGGGGCACACATAATGGCATACTGATGCAGCTTTGTCATCTGTGCAATAATTTTTTTCGGTCCACAACAATATCCAAGACGCCATCCTGTCATCGCAAAGGATTTGGAAAATCCGTTAATGACAATGGTACGTTCTTTCATTCCTGGAAAAGCGGAAATGGATACATGTTTTGTTTTATACGTAAGTTCCGAATAGATTTCGTCTGAAATCACATACAAATCATGCTCCTTCACAAACTCCACAATGGGTTCTAGATCTTCTTTTGTCATAATGGATCCTGTTGGATTATTTGGAAATGGCATGATCAAAACTTTTGTTTTTGGAGAAATATATTTTTCCAGATCTTCCACAGTTAATTTAAACTCATTTTCATATTGCAATGGAATGATTACTGGTTTTCCATCTGCCATAATTGTACACGGCTCATAAGCCACATAACTTGGCTGTGGGATCAACACCTCATCTCCTGGATCTAGCATACAGCGAAGTCCAACATCGATTGCTTCACTTCCGCCTACTGTAATCAACGTTTCCCCTATAGGATCGTACGAAACTCCAATCGTCCGTTTTAAATATTTACAAATTTCCTGTCTTAATTCTTTTAAACCAGCATTTGACGTATAAAAAGTACGTCCCTTTTCCAACGTAAAGATTCCTTCCTCTCGAACGCGCCATGGAGTATCAAAATCAGGCTCTCCGACACCCAATGAAATTACATCATCCATTTCACTTGCGACATCAAAAAATTTTCGAATTCCAGAAGGTTCTATCCCTACAATCTTTTTCGCTAATGGATCTCTCATTATGGTGTCACCAACATCCTTTCTGATTCTTTCTTACTTCCAAGTATGGTTCCATGATCTTTATACTTTTTAAGAATAAAATGTGTCGCCGTACTAAGTACAGAATCAATTGGAGAGAGTTTCTCAGACACAAAACGAGAAACTTCTTTTAACGTTTTTCCTTCCAGTGTTACTAAGAGGTCATATCCCCCTGATATAAGGTAAACCGCATGAACTTCTGGATAGTTGTAGATTCTTTCTGCAATCTTATTAAATCCTCGATCTCTTTGTGGGGTTACTCTTACTTCAATCAAAGCCGTCACAGACTCTACGCCTGCTTTATCCCAATCAATTAATGTATGATACCCACAAATAATCTTTTCTTTTTCCATTTCCGCAACTTCATTTGCAACCGTGGCCTCATCCACGTCAAATAAAATTGCCAACTCTCCTAGATCGATCCTGCTATTTTTTTCCAAATATTTTAAAATTTCCATTCTTAATTCGCTCATATTTTCCACCTTTCTATCTCTGTCTTTTATTCAGACAGCGCTCTTTGCCACCAAAGCATAAATTCATCCGGTGCCGGTCTATCAAGATATCTCTTTTCTTCACCGCTTGTGATCACACGGGCATTTTCATCCGTTGTGACCCCAAGCCTGCTGGCTCGGATTCCCTCTTGCTCCAATCGATTTACAAGTGCTTCCCCATTTGGCGTTACTACAAGGAAACTTCCTGCTGAGGTCATACAGTATGGATTTAAATTATAATACTCACAAATTTCAACCGTCTCCTGGTCAATAGACATTTTCGATCTTTCCACCACAAGCCCTGTATGAGAGGCTTCTGCAAGATTCCAAAGGGCTGCAAATATTCCTCCACTTCCAATTTGGTGAATTGCTTTCACATCTGACTTGGCAAGCACGTTCATTAATTCTGGTTGAATCAGTTTTTCTTTCAATGCCTTTGCTTTTCGAAGAAAAGCTGGCACAAAACGTGTTTGCAATTCTCTTTCTTTCTCTTCTAAAATCCTTAGCATTCCTTCTAGACCAACTGTTCCACAAAGGACAATATCTTGCCCACTTTTCGCCCCATCTGTGCGGACAATATTCTCCTCTTTTGCCTGGCCATATGCTCGAACTGATACAAACAACTGTTGCAGCATAGGATTAACTTCCGTTTTTACTTCCGCAATAGAAATCTGCTCTTTTAGGCACACCATTCTCACTGTTTCGATCACTTGTTTCAAAAATGCTTCAGAGGTTTTTACTGGGAGCATAATGGAAAGAGAAATTGCAAGTGGCTCTGCTCTCCATGCCAAAAGATCATTCCAAGCACGCGCCAGGGCATAAATCCCTGTTTCCCTGCGTGTTCCAAAGGCTGTAGCTTCCGCGGATACCATATGACTTCCCTCTTTGATTTTAATTGCAATGCAATTTTCCTCTTTGGAAGGTTGATATAAAACCTCTTCTCCTACTTTATTGAGTTGTTTTTGTACCGATCTTTTATAAACCGTCTGCGAAATATTTCCAACTTTCATGTTCTACTTTCTTTCTCCTGTCTATGATTCCGTCGTCTCTTTTGATTTTTCTCGTGGTTGAGCGGTCATGATTTCTTCCATTACCTTTTGGATTATCTCCTCTTTTTGAGAAGCGATCGCTTCTTTCATTTTCTGAGTATTCTGGGGGTCATCCGATGCTGTTCCGACCAAAATAATTTCTGATAGTGGTTGGTACGTGCTATGATTGATCTTTTCACGACTGGTTTCCACTCCATTTTTATATGTGATTTTGTATAAATCTGCTGAAATTCCTTCTTCCCCATTTCTCTCAGTTATAATGGTCCCAATGGGATCATCCGATGCCTTATATTCTTTTTTATTCGGTGTAGTATCCGTAATGTCATTGACATACTCGATGGTACGATTTGGATCTCTTGTCTCTTTCCCATAAATATTACAGGTAAGGTATCCGTTTGAAAGAATACTTTCGATATAGATTGGAGTTGAAAGATTGTTTTTAAATTTAAAATCAATGGTATCATCTGCAACTGTAGCATCAAATGCTGGTTCCACATAATGTACTCTTAAGGAATGTGCATATCTTGTTGTCACTTCCAGTTCTGATAAAAGAACCGCATTATACAAAGTGGACGCAACCTGGCAAATTCCTCCCCCTATGGATTTGACAACTTCATCTCCTTCATACCCAATGGATTCATAGTATCCATTTTCTTCTGTAAAAGGTTCTAATTTTTGATCTACGGAAAATTCTTTTCCGGGCATCAATGTCGTGTCTGCTATTTTTTTTGCACCATTTTTGACATTTTCTGCTCTCTTAGATCCATCATCCCCAAAATAAGTGGTGAATGTTCCCAACAAGTCTGTGGCTTCTTCTAAATCTTTTGCACATACTTCTGGAGCCGCTTTTTTTACGGTAATAGAAATCTTTCCAGACTTTCGATTCCAATGATCATTTAGAAATTTATTCACTGCTTTTATGGTTTTCTTAAAATCAACCGTTTCTCCATAAACTTCTTCTACAATCGCCGCAGTTCCGCCACCACCTGTCAACTTTGCATTTTGAGGCTCTTTTAAACTTTCATGAAACGCTTGTTTCATCGTTTTTTCTAACACTTCTGGAGTAACTTTATACGTAACAGAAAGTTCCTTGTTCCGTTTTTTATTGTTTGCTTTTTTATGGGCTCGATAACGAGAAAATGTAGAACCTTTCTTTCCATAATCCATTGCTTCTTTTAGAAGTTCTTCTTTTTTATGTATATGAAAACCAAGATTGGAAAGTGCAATTGTTTCTTGTCTATGATCATCTACCACAAACGTAATCTGATTTTCCGCTAACTTCTCCACCATTTGGTCCAATCGCTCTTTGGCCTGCTTTTGAGTCATCCCTGAAAGATCTGCACTTCCTGCGTGCACGCCTGGAAGGATCAGCTGATCATCAAATCTACGAATATAAGAGCGCATGTAGATATAAAAGCTCAAATACAAAACAATTGCTAAAATAGCCATCATCAAAACTTTTCTAAAGAATATAATCCTTGCTCTGGCAATTCTTTTTCTTCTTTTTTTTCTTTTCTTTCTCATAATCCACCTCATTTCTGAGCCGATTTTGAATCTATGCTAAATATGGAATAATCGCTGTAGCGATCATCGCTACAATAATGATCATAATTACGATGGAAACAGTTCTTCTAAACTTTTTGCTGTAAAAATTCATAATTTTCACCTCTTCCTATTTCTCCTATAGTTAGGTAACATTCTATACTCTTTGTTTTGTTTTTGCAACAATCTTTCTTTAAGGAAAAATCACTTAAGATACCGGAATAACTCTCGCTTGATTGGTCAATGGACTTCTATTTTTATAATCAAAAAGATAGAGCTTTCCATCGATTTTTTCCAAGTGTGTCATTTTTCTGATCTGACGTTTATCATAACTTTCATACCCCTCAAGGTACTGGTATTTTTCTGCCTCAGAGTCATAAAATGCTGCTGCCTCTTCTTTTAAGACCGTTTCTTCTCCTGAAAATTCTGGTCTGTTTTTTACATTGTCTCTAAGATAAAGATCAAAGGTAAGAAGCTGTCGATAGTCTTCTAAATGCTTGCTATCCTGTTCCTCTATAAATTGTAATAAAATCTCATACCTTGCTATTCTAGAGTGATTTAACGAAAAGAATCCTTTTGTCTTATAATAATCACTTAACGCTTCAAACATTGTAAAGGCGTCTTCAAATGCATGTTCCAATTTTTCTATCGTATGTTCAAATTGTCGGCTATTGTAGTATACTTCTACCATTTCCTCTATTCCTTTTAAACGGATGATATCTTCATACGACAACCATTTGGTTGACAGCACTTCAAATGGAGGACGCTCCTGGTATACAAGTTCATATCTCTGTGCATTTTCATACATATAAGATCCCTTTAGCACTTTTAAAAATCCGAGCTGGAGCTGTTCTGGTTTTAATGCGTAAACATCATTAAAAGAATGTCGAAAACTTTCGTAATCTTCGTACGGAAGCCCCGCGATCAAATCCAAATGCTGATGAATATTTCCTTTTTTATGTATTCGTTCCACATTGCGTTTCACCACATCAAACTTCATGGTTCTATGGATTTCTTTGATTGTCTTTGGATTCGTTGATTGTACGCCAATTTCCAGTTGAATCAATCCTGGTCGCATGTTTTCAATCAAGGAAAGTTCTTCCTCGTTTAAAAGGTCTGCGGCCACTTCAAAATGAAAATTCGTCTTCCCTTGATCATGTTCAGAAAGGTATTTCCAAATTTCTAATGCATGCTCATGTTTACAGTTAAAGGTACGATCCACAAATTTGACCTGCGGAACCTGAGCATCGATCAATGCCTGTAACTCTTCTTTCACAAGATCTAGGTTGCGAAAACGAAGTCGCTTATCTACAGAAGATAAACAATAACTGCAAGAGAACGGACATCCTCTACTTGATTCGTAATAAATAATTTTATGTGCAAAACGATCCATGTTGTTGTATACAAATGGTACACTACTTAAATCCATCACTGGACGAAATGGGTTTTCCACAATCTGCCCTTCATTTTCAAAAGTTTTCCCCACGCGATATACAATCCCGTTGATATCTTTTAGAGAAGCTCTTTTTCCTCTGTAGTACTCGACCACTTCCAAAAAAGTCTGCTCTCCTTCTCCACAGATAATCCCTTCTACTTGAGGATATTCCTGCAATACCTTGGCGGCACTATAGGAAACTTCCGGTCCTCCAAGCCATATCATTACCTCTGGAAGTACCTTTTTTACTTCCACGATCAATTGTTTTACATAACTAATGTTCCAAAGGTAACAAGAAAAGCACAATAGATCTGGATGTTTGATAAATAAATCTGCCAAAATATCATCTAAATTTTGATTGATTGTATATTCCACAATGTCTACATTCTGTTTGAATCCCTCTACATAGTTTTTCAGACTATACACCGCAAGATTGGAATGGATGTATTTTGCATTAATTGCCGTCAATAAAATTTTCATATTTTTCTCTCCATCTACATTATCACTACTACGAATTTTACCATATTCATTGACATTTCGTCAAAAACAATGTAAAATTAGTATCCGTGCAGCCGGGGTGTTAGCGGTACCTTGTACCTGCAATCCGCTATAGCAGGGGTGATATTACGCTGAGGGTGCCTATTGGCAAAGCTGCCCTTAGCAAGTGGCGTTAAAGTCGTGGGTCTTA
>JARHYE010000008.1 GCA_029258605.1 Ruminococcus sp. | reverse complement strand
ATGATATGGCAGTTCGCTTCTCCAAATGTTGTAATCCAGTGCCAGGAGATGAAATTGTAGGATTTGTTACAAGAGGAAGAGGTCTTACGATTCATAGGACGGATTGCATTAATGTATTGAATTTGTCAGAAGCAGAGAGACAAAGATTGATTACAGCAGAGTGGGAGAATACATCCGAAGCGGGAGCTGGTGGCAAATATTTGGCAGAACTTAAGATGTTTGCCTATGATCGATCTGGACTTCTTATGGAAATATCAAAAATATTTACAGAAGCCAAAATTGATCTAAAGTCATTGAATGTACGTACCAGTAAAAAAGGAACAGCAACCTTTGAGATTGGATTTATTGTTCATGGACGAGATGAATTGAATAAAATTATTGGAAAATTAAGACAGATTGAAAATGTGATCGACATTGAAAGAACGGCGGGTTAATCGAAATGAAAATAAAAAGATTTTTAACAGGAATGATTGGAACCAATAGTTATCTTATTATTAATGAAGAAACAAATACTTGTATTCTTGTAGATCCGGCAGCTTTTTCAAAAGAGTTAGAAGAGGCGATGCGTGAGGAAGAGTTAACATTGGCTGCCATATTTCTGACACATGGGCATTTTGACCATATTATGGGGATTGACGATGTTTTAAAGAAATACGAAGTTCCAGTGTATGCACACAGAGAAGAGGAAGAACTTTTAAATAATGCAACACTGAATCTTTCTGCGATGTATGGAAAAGGATATACGTTTTCAGATGCAGTTTATGTAGAGGATGGAGAACGAATCGAAGCAGCTGGATTTACCTTTCAGGTAATTTATACACCAGGCCATACAAAAGGGGGATGCTGTTATTATTGCCAAGAAAAGAGCGTTCTGTTTTCAGGGGATACCTTGTTTTGTGGTTCTATTGGAAGAACAGATTTTCCTACAGGCAGCAGTTCCCAACTTGTTCGTTCTGTGAAAGAGAAACTGGTTGTACTTGATGAGAATACAAAAGTATATCCAGGACATATGGATGAGACGACCATTGCATATGAGAAAAGGAATAATCCATTCCTTTCATAATTTCGGAGTTAAAAGAAAGCAGGATTTACAAAATTATGATTGATATTATCAGTAAAGATACAGTGTTTATGTATAACTTGTATCATATTACAAAAGCTTTTTTCCCAAATGAAGAGATTCGTCAGAAACTTGAGGAAGGGCAAGAACCACTGGTTCAGATAAAAATGGACGGTGGGACTTGCCTTTCACTTGCAATGAAGACAGATCTCTCGGATCCAGACACAAGGCAAAGAGTAAAAGCTATGGTTACACGAAGTGTGTATGATCGATGGTGCCATATGACTGGCAGACATCTTGCATGGGGAATGCTCACAGGGATCAGACCAACAAAACTGATCATGAAGAAAATGGAAGAGGGAATGGATGAGAAAGAAGTTTTTGCCTTTTTAAGAAGCGAATACGATGTCAGTGAAGATAAGTCAAAACTAGGAATTGAAATAGCAAAACGTGAAAAGGAACTATTAAGCAGATTAGACTATAAAGAGGGATATAGTTTATATGTAGGAATTCCATTTTGTCCAAGCATTTGCTCGTATTGTTCTTTTAGTTCGTCTCTTGCTTCAGCATGGCAGGGAAGAATGGATGAATATTTGGATGCACTTTTAAAAGAAATTCATGCTGTTGCAAATGGAATGCAAGAAAAGCATTTAAATACCATCTATATCGGCGGAGGAACACCTACCACATTAAGCGCACAGCAGTTAGAAAAACTTCTTGAAAAAATACAAGAGGAATTTTCCTTTGATCATTTGTTGGAATTTACAATAGAAGCTGGAAGACCGGATAGTATTACGAAAGAGAAGCTGGAAGTTATGGCAAAATATCCGGTGACTAGAATTTCAATCAATCCACAGACAATGCAGCAAAAAACATTAGATGAAGTTGGAAGAAAACATTCGGTACAAGATATAAAAGATGTCTTTTATATTGCAAGAGAACTTGGGTTTGACAACATTAATATGGATTTAATTGCAGGACTTCCAGGAGAGACAAGTAAAGAAATGGAAGATACCTTAAGGCAGATCGAGATGCTCAAACCAGATAGTCTGACCATTCATGCATTGGCTATAAAAAGAGCAGCCAGACTTGGACAAGAACATAAGGAAGTAACCATGAGTTCTGATATAGAAACAATGATAGAACAAGGTGCTGTTATGGCCGAAAAGATGGATCTTGTGCCATACTATTTATATCGGCAAAAAAATATTGCTGGAAATTTTGAGAATGTTGGTTATGCAAAGGTTGACAAAGCCGGAATATACAATATACTTATTATGGAAGAAAAACAGACCATTATTGCTACCGGTGCAGGAGCAACAACAAAAGTTGTTCTGCCGAAAAAGCAAAGGATGGAGAATGGAAAGAAAAGTAATCTAGTCCGCATTGAAAATGTAAAGGACATAGGAGAATATATTTCTCGTATTGACGAAATGATAGAACGAAAAGGAGAATGGTTATGGCGTTAAAGAGAAAACCAGTTACCGGAATGAAGGACATGATGCCGGAAGAAATGGAAATCAGGGATTATGTAATCAGCCTTATCAAAGAAACTTATAAGACATTTGGATTCTCATCTATAGAGACTCCATGTGTAGAACATATTGAAAATCTTTGCAGTAAGCAAGGTGGGGATAACGAAAAGCTTATTTTTAAGATTTTAAAACGAGGAGAGAAACTTAAAATCGATGAGGCAAAAGAAGAGATTGATTTAGTGGATGGCGGACTTCGTTACGATCTTACAGTGCCACTTTCCCGTTATTATTCCAACCACGCAAATGAACTTCCATCCCCTTTTAAAGCACTTCAGATGGGAAATGTTTGGCGTGCAGACAGACCGCAAAGAGGTCGTTTTCGCCAGTTCATGCAGTGTGATATTGATATTTTAGGAGAGCCTTCAAATCTTGCAGAAATTGAGCTGATTCTGGCAACGACAACACTGCTTGGAAAACTTAATTTTAAAAATTTTACAATTCGAATCAATGACCGTAGATTTTTAAAAGCAATGGCAGCGTATAGCGGATTTCAAGAAGATGAGTACGAAAATGTCTTTATTATCTTGGATAAGATGGACAAGATTGGTTTAGATGGTGTAGCAGCAGAATTAGAGGAAAATGGTTATGCAAAAGAATCTGTTGAGAAATATCTGCAATTATTCAAAGAGATTACAAGTGATGTGCAAGGCGTACGTTACTGCAAGGAAACATTGGCGGACTTTTTGCCGGATGAAGCAGCGGCTTCATTGGAAATGATCATTACAAGTGTAGAAAGCGCCAAAGAAGCAGAGTTTAACATCAGTTTTGATCCAACATTAGTGCGCGGAATGTCCTACTATACTGGTACTATTTTTGAAATCTCCATGGATGAATTTGGTGGTTCAGTAGGTGGGGGCGGTCGTTACGATGAAATGATCGGAAAATTTACAGGACAAAATACTCCAGCTGTTGGATTTTCTATTGGGTTTGAACGAATCGTTATGTTGTTGCTTGAAAGAGGATACAAAGTTCCAACATCAAAAGAGAAAAAGGCATTTTTAGTAGAGAAAAACATGCCACAGGAAGGAATGCTAAAAGTGCTCAGCCTGGCTAAGAAAGAACGTCAGTGCGGAAAACAAGTAATGATCGTAAATATGAAGAAAAATAAGAAATTCCAAAAAGAGCAGTTAACACAACAAGGATATGAAGAAATTGTAGAGTGTTATAAAGATTCAGTGGATCAGTTATAGGATGAGATGAAAAGAGAGGAAAAGATTATGGCAGAATCAATGAAAGGTTTAAAAAGAACACATCGTTGTACAGAACTTTCCGCTGCAAATATTGGCGAAACAGTTACTGTGATGGGATGGGTTCAGAAAAATAGAAATAAGGGAGGAATTGTATTTCTCGATCTTCGTGACCGTTCTGGAATTCTTCAAATTGTTTTTGAAGGAGAAGAACAGGCAGAGTTAATTGAAAAAGCAGCTCGTCTTAGAAGTGAGTTTGTAATTGCTGTAGTTGGTAAAGTTGAAGCAAGAAGCGGAGCGGTAAATGAAAATCTTGCGACAGGACAGATTGAAATACGTGCAGAGGAGCTTCGTGTATTGTCAGAAGCTGAGACTCCACCATTCCCAATTGAAGAGAACATCAAAACCAAAGAAGAACTTCGTTTAAAATATCGTTATCTAGATCTTAGAAGACCAGATCTTCAAAGAAACCTGATGATGCGTAGTAAAGTAACAACTTTGACACGTCAATTTCTTGCAGAAGAAGGATTTTTGGAAATTGAAACTCCAATTCTCGGAAAGAGTACACCAGAAGGCGCAAGAGATTACCTTGTACCAAGCCGTATTCATCCAGGAAGTTTTTATGGATTGCCACAGTCACCACAGTTGTTCAAACAGCTTTTGATGTGTTCTGGATATGACCGTTACTTCCAAATTGCAAAATGTTTCCGTGATGAGGATTTACGAGCAGATAGACAGCCAGAGTTTACACAAATTGATATGGAGCTTTCTTTTGTAGATGTAGATGATGTAATTGATGTAAATGAGCGTTATCTTGCAAAAGTTTTCAAAGAAGTGCTTGATGTAGATGTACAGCTTCCAATCCGAAGAATGACATGGCAAGAAGCAATGGATCGTTTCGGTTCAGATAAACCAGACCTTCGATTTGGTATGGAACTTGTGAATGTAACAGAAGTTGTAAAAGACAGTGAATTTGCAGTATTTAAAGGTGCAATCGAAAACGGAGGAACGGTTCGTGGTATCAATGCAAAAGGACAAGGTCAGATGCCTCGTAAGAAAATTGACAAACTAGTAAGTTTTGTGAAAGATTACGGCGCAAAAGGTCTTGCATACATTGCGATTTCGCCAGACAATACGATCAAATCATCTTTTGCGAAGTTTATGACAGAAGAAGAGATGGCAGCGCTTGTCAAAGCAATGGATGGAGAAGCAGGAGATCTTCTTTTATTTGCAGCAGATAAAAATAAAGTGGTATGGGATTCTTTGGGAGCCCTTCGTTTGGAACTTGCAAAACAAATGGAACTACTTGATAAGAACGAATACAATTTTGTTTGGATCACAGAGTTCCCACTTCTTGAGTGGAGTGATGAGCAAGGTCGATTCCTGGCAATGCATCATCCATTTACAATGCCAATGGAAGAAGATTTGGAACGAATTGATACAGATCCAGGTAGTGTGCGTGCAAAAGCCTATGACATTGTCCTTAACGGAAATGAAATTGGTGGAGGAAGTATCCGAATTTATCAGAATGAAATTCAAGAGAAAATGTTTGAAGTTCTTGGATTTACAAAAGAGCAGGCTCATGAACAGTTTGGATTCCTTTTGGATGCGTTCAAATATGGAGTGCCACCACACGCAGGACTTGCTTATGGATTGGATCGTCTTGTTATGCTTATGGCAAAAGAAGATAGCATTCGTGATGTTATGGCTTTCCCTAAGATTAAAGATGCATCTTGTCTTATGACAGAAGCGCCAGGACTTGTAGATGAGAAGCAAATGAAAGAATTAGGACTTCAGAATCGTTCAGTGGAAGAATAGAGTGAGAATATCAAAGATACAGGCAGGTCATAGTTGTGATCTGTCTGTATCTTTATCAAGAAAATCTTCTGAGTAGGGTTTGGAAATAGTAATAATTGTAGATAAAGTTAAAAAAATAAAAAAATTAAAAAAAGTGTTGACATTTATAGGAAGCTATAGTATAGTATGTATTGTTCCAGTGAGGAACGAAAACAACAAACGCGATAGTGGCTCAGCTGGTAGAGTACGACCTTGCCAAGGTCGGGGTCGCGGGTTCGAACCCCGTCTATCGCTCTTGAAAGTACTAAGAAGTTTTCTTAGTACTTTTTTTGTGCCTAATCGGAAAGTTGACACCGGATTTTATAGATGATATAAAAGAAGATGAAAAGTTAGAGAAATGAAAATAGATCCTTGAAAAGCGAGGGGAAGGAGTATATATGAGTTACGCAGATAAAGTTTTTATTGATATGTGTAAAGATATCATTGAAAATGGTACAAGTACAGAAGGAGAAAAGGTTCGTCCAGTATGGGAAGATGGAACATCTGCTTATACGATCAAAAAATTTGGTGTAGTTAACCGCTATGACTTGTCAAAGGAATTTCCTGCACTCACACTTCGTAAAACAGCGATTAAGAGCTGTACAGATGAAATGCTTTGGATTTGGCAGAGAAAATCAAATAATATCAATGATTTAAGCTCTCATATTTGGGATAGCTGGGCAGATGAAGAAGGATCCATTGGAAAAGCATACGGATACCAGATGAGCGTCAAACATCAATACAAAGAGGGAATGATGGATCAGGTGGACCGAGTGATTTATGATTTGAAACATAATCCATATAGTCGACGAATTATGACGAATATCTATGTACATCAAGATCTTCATGAAATGAATCTTTATCCATGCGCCTATAGCATGACATTTAACGTGACAAAAGAACTAGATAGTGATAAATTAACATTAAATGGAATCTTAAATCAAAGATCACAGGATGTTTTGGCAGCAAATAACTGGAATGTTTGCCAATATGCAGTTCTTATGCATATGTTGGCACAAGTTTGTGATATGAAAGTGGGAGAGTTTGTACATGTAATTGCAGATGCTCATATTTATGATAAACATGTTCCGATGATCAAAGAATTGATTTCAAGAGAACCACTTCCAGCACCAAAATTTTGGTTGAATCCAGAGATTAAAGACTTCTATAAATTTACAAAAGACGATGTTCGATTGGAAGGATATGAGACACATCCGCAGATTAAAAACATTCCAATTGCAATCTAAGAAAAGGAGAAGTTACTATGAATTTAATCGTAGCAGTAGATAAAAATTGGGCCATTGGCTATCAAAATCAGTTGTTAGTAAGTATCCCATCTGATATGAAATTTTTTCGAGAAAAGACCATGGGAAAAGTAGTAGTCATGGGAAGAAAAACATTGGAGAGTTTTCCAAATGGAATGCCACTGAAAAACAGAGTGAATATTGTATTAACGAAAAACGAAACCTATCAAGTGAAAGATGCTGTGATGGTTCACACAGTGGAACAACTTATGGAGGAATTAAAACAGTATTCAAGCGAGGACATATTTGTAATTGGAGGAGAAAGTATTTACCGATTGCTTCTTCCATATTGTGATACTGCATACGTTACAAAAATTGATCATGCATTTCAGGCAGATACTTATTTTCCAAATTTAGACCAAGAGGCTGATTGGAAAATGATAGAAACAAGCGAAGAAAATACTTGTTTTGATTTAGAGTACTATTTCACGAAATACGAAAAAATCTCAAAATAATTTAAAAATAGGTGTCGGAAAGTAGATTCCGGCACCTGTTTTTTAATTGATTTGAATGGACCATTCTTTTTGGCAGATTTCTCCCGATGGGAGTGCAATCAGATTGTCCTGAGTTTCAAGATCCGTTAGCACCCCTTCTTTGGAAGGGAGTGAGCTCCAGGGCTCGATACAAAGAAATGTGGCATTTGATTTTGGCGTCTGCCATAGTCCAACATAGTTAAAATCAGAAAAGTCAAACACAATGGAGTGATCGGATAGATCTGACTGAATGGAAACCGTATTTCCTGCTTCTGAAAGGATGATGGCATCATGATCAAATAGATCATGGTTTAAAGGAATACGCGATTTTTTGTCAAGAGGATAGGAAACAATCTCTTCTGAAATAAAATAATTTTCAGACAACAATGTTTGCTTTGGAGTAACACCTTCCTCAAAGGTAAGAGAGTAATCTTCAAAAGAAAGTGTTTCGTCAACTGGGACATTGAAACCAGGATGTCCGCCAAGACCAAAATACATCGTTTCCTCTGATGTGTTTTCAATTTTGTAAGTAGCAGTAAGAGAAGCTCCCTTTAAAGTGTAAGTCAAGGTGAACTGGAAGGAGAACGGATAGTTCTCTTTTGTTTCTGGTGTGTCCGTAAAAGAAAGAACCAGTTGTGTATCAGTATGACTTACGAGAGTGAGTTCTGTGTTTCGCAGAAACCCATGTTGATTTAACTGATAAACCTGACCATGATAAGTATATTGTCCGTTCGTCAGGCGGCCAATATAGGGAAACAAATTAGGCGCATGGCGATTCCAACTCTTTGGATCACCTTGCCAAAGATATTCGAGTCCATCTTTTGAAGAGATGGATTGTAATTCACCGCCTAATGAGGAAACAAGGACAGTGAGTGCCTCATTTTTAAGTGTATAAATCATGTAAAATCCCTCCTAAAATAAATAGAAAAAACGAATCAGATCGTTTGAAGTTCTATCCTAGAATATAGCACCTTAAGATAGAAAAAGCAACTTCAGAAAAAAAGTAAAAAAGGTCACGTGACCTTGTGCGGGAATAGGGGGTAAGTTATAATGAAACTAAAGATAAAAACAAAATCAAGAAGAGAATAATAAGAGGATTAGATGTGATTTCAGAGCAAAAACAAAAAAAAATCAGACAACTCTTAGAACAAATTTTTGAAAAAGAAGCAGACGGTATCTTACAAAATGCATACGTGCAAGAAATGACACATGGAAAAAAATTTGTTACGCAAAAAGAAGCGTTAAATGCCATTTATATTCTTGTGTCAGGTACGGTTAGTGTGCTAGAAGAATATACCGATGGAAATGCTTATGTCTTTCAGGAAAACACAGCGCCCACTATTTTTGGAGAAATGGAAAGCTTTGCAGATATGGAATGTTATATCGCATCCTTAATAGCAAAAACAGATTGTACCTTTCTCGTAATCTCAAAATCTGATTATATGCATTTTATGAGAACCCATAAAGAACTTCATATGAAGCGAATGAAAGAAGATTTGAGTAGTGTCTTGCAAAGAGGTCATAAAGACAGGTGGACCTTGCAACTTCAAGGGGTGGAGCGAATCAGACTTTATATGATTCGAAACTACAAGAAAACAGGGAACAATCAGCCTTACGAATTGCTTACGACCCGACAAAGTATTGCAGATGAAACGGGGCTTTCTTTAAAGACAGTTCAAAGGGCCATGAAAGAGCTCAAAGAACAAGGAGATCTTACCACAAAAGGACATAAAATCCTGATCAGTGAGCAACAGTATTTACAAATGTTAAAAGATGTGGAACACATACCATATGATTAAAAGAAAGAGGGAAAATCAATGAATCAAGTATTGGAAATTATTACATCACAGGCATTAACCTATGAGCAGAAGGTACTCTCACTTGCCCATGCAGCCGAGGATACACAGGATGTTTTGGAAATTCCAGAACGTACAAAATATTTTATGGAAAAAGGAGCAATCAACAACCTGTTTGAAGGGAATGCACCTTATCGTCCAAGATATATTATGCCAGATTATGAAAAATACGTAAAAAATGGTAGTGAATTTCTTGGAGTAGAACCACCACAGACATTTGATGAACTACTGACAAGTCTTCAGATTATTTATCATCATGTACCATCTATTACAAGTTTTCCAGTGTACCTTGGAAATCTTGATAAGTTGATGGATCCATTCATTACAGAATTAAGTGATGAAGAAGTAAAGAAGAAATTAAAATTGTTCCTGAACTTTTTAGATCGAACAATTACAGATAGTTTCTGTCACGCAAATCTTGGACCAGAAGATAGCCGTGCAGGAAGATTGATATTGGAAGTAGAAAGAGAATTGCAAAATGCAGTTCCAAACTTCACGATCAAGTATGATCCAGAAATTACACCAGATTCCTATGCAGAGGCAGCAGTGTACACCTCTTTATTCTGTGCAAACCCAGCAATCTGCAACCACAAATTAAATAGTCAGGTATATACAACAGACTATGGAATTTCTAGTTGCTATAACATTCTTCCGATTGGTGGTGGAGCTTTCACTTTGACACGTCTTACATTGACAGAACTTGCAAAACTTGCAGAAAGCAAAGAACATTTCTTAAAGGAACTTCTTCCAGAATGTATGGAAGCAATGGGAAATTATATGAATGAACGTGTTCGTTTCCTTGTAGAGGAATCAGGTTTCTTTGAAAGTTCATTTTTAGTAAAAGAAGGATTGATCAGCCTAGATAATTTTGTAGGAATGTATGGAATCACAGGACTTGCAGAATGTGTCAATACATTACTAAAAGACAGTGGAAAACGTTATGGTCATGATGCAGAGGCAGATGATCTGGCAGAAGAAATTATGAATCAGATTGATCAGTTCCTGGGAGAATTTAAAGCGGTTCACTCTAAAATTTCAAATGGAAGATTTATGTCTCATGCGCAGGTTGGTCTTGATAGCGATTTTGGAGTAACTTCAGGGGTTCGTATTCCAGTAGGAGATGAGCCAGATAGTTTTTATGATCACTTAAGACATAGTGCGCGTTTCCATAAAACAATTAAAACGGGAGTAGGCGATATCTTCTCTATGGAAACAACAGCTAGAAACAATCCTGCAGCAGTTGTAGATATTGTAAAAGGTGCTTTCCAGTTAGGCGTGAAATATTTAAGTTTTTATGAGAAAAACGAAGATTTGGTAAGAATTACAGGATATCTTGTAAAAAGATCTGAGATGGAAAAATATAGAAATGGAGAAGCGGTAATTCAAAATACAACACAACTTGGTGCTCCAAACTACGATAACAATAGACTTGCAGAAAGGAAAGTGAGAACGGTATGATAACAGTTCCGGTCAACAAGATTATTCCATTGAGTATTGTAGATGGACCAGGAAACCGTACTTCCATTTTCTTACAAGCCTGTAATATTCATTGCGGCTATTGTCACAATCCAGAAACACAAAACATGTGCATAAATTGTGGGATCTGTGTAAAAGAATGTCCTGCTAAGGCGTTGTATGTGGAAAACAAGGAGGTAAAATGGGATGTCAGTAAATGTGTACAATGTGATCATTGTATTGAAGTCTGTCCGAACCATGCATCTCCAAAAATTTCTTGGATGACAGCCGAAGAAGTGTTTCAGGAAGTGAAAAAAAATATACCATTCATTCGAGGAATTACAGTTTCAGGTGGAGAATGTATGTTACGTCCGGACTTCCTAACAGAATTATTTACTTTGGCAAAACAAGAAGGACTTACTTGTCTTGTTGATAGCAATGGAACCATTGATTTTGAAAAATACCCAGCACTCATGCAAGTCTGTGATAAGGTAATGTTAGACGTAAAATCATGGGATTTGGAAGTTTACAAAAAACTGACTGGATTTGGAAATGAGATTGTAAAGAAGAACCTCTCTTATCTTGCAGAACATGACAAAATAGAAGAATTAAGAGTGGTCTGTGTTCCGGAAAAAGTAGATGCAGAAGCTGTATTAGATGGAATTGCAGAAACATTAAAAGATAAGATAAAAGAAACAAAATTAAAACTGATTGCTTTTCGAAATTTTGGAGTGAAAGGAAGTTTCTCAACCCTTTCAAGTCCTACTCCAGAGTATATGGAGCAATTAAGAAACAAAGCAGAAGCTTTGGGATTTCAAAAGATTGTAGTTACATAGATCAAAAAATGAAAAACCGTTGAAAATACGGAAATAGACAGGTCTACTCCTCTTGTGCTATACTAGCTTAAGCTATGTATGTACAAGGGGAGATTTTTTATGGCTATAGAAGAGAAAAAAAAGAATAAGCAGCTAGTGACGGGAATCCTGGCCCATGTTGATGCCGGAAAAACAACCCTGTCAGAAAGTATGTTGTATAAAAGTGGGACAATCAGGAAATTAGGTCGTGTGGATCATAAAGATGCATTTTTAGATACGTTTGACTTGGAAAAAGAACGAGGAATTACGATTTTTTCAAAACAAGCCGTATTTCAATGGAAAGATATGGAAGTGATTCTGTTAGATACACCAGGACATGTGGATTTTTCAGCAGAAATGGAGCGAACATTACAAGTGCTGGATTATGCAATTCTTATTGTAAGTGGGTCGGATGGAATACAAGGACACACAGTGACTTTGTGGAGACTATTAAAACAATATCACATTCCAACCTTTCTTTTTGTCAATAAGATGGATCAGATCGGAGCAGACAAAGAGAAAATGCTACAAGCATTAAAACAGAAATTTGGAACCGCTTGTATTGATTTTAGTGAAGCAACTCATTTAGAAGAGATGGACGATCTTTGGATGGAAAATCTTGCTGTATGTGAAGATCAAATGCTAGAGCACTATTTAGAGACAGGAGTCGTAGAAGAGGAAAGAGTCAAGGCAGCAATCAAAAACCGCCAGATCTTTCCGGTTTACTTTGGATCTGCCTTAAAACAAGAAGGGATTGAAGTGTTTTTAGATGGATTTTATCAATACACAAGTCCAGTTCAGTATCCAGAAGGGTTTGGAGCCAAAGTCTATAAAATTGCAAGAGATGATCAGGATAATCGATTAACCTATTTAAAGGTAACAGGTGGAAGCTTAAAAGTAAAAGAGGTATTAAAAGAGACCGAGGAAAAGATTAATCAAATTCGAATTTATTCCGGTGCAAAGTTTGAATCTGTACAGGAGGTAAAGGCTGGTGGTGTTTGTGCAGTGATCGGTCCAGAAAAAACCTATCCAGGACAAGGACTTGGAGTAGAATCAGCACAAGATATGACAATTTTAGAACCAGTCTTAACGTATCAAATTCAACTTCCACCAGATTGTGATGTACACAAAATGCTTCTTGCGTTAAAGCAACTGGAAGAAGAAGAACCACAGCTTCATATTGCGTGGGAGGAACAAGTTTCTCAAATTCATGTCAAATTAATGGGAGAAGTACAGATTGAAGTATTAAAACGAATCATCTGGGAACGATTCAAAGTTCGTGTTGAGTTTGGGGAAGGAAAGATTGTATATAAAGAAACCATTGAAGAAGCAGTGGAAGGAGTGGGACACTTTGAGCCTCTGCGACATTATGCCGAAGTACATCTTTTAATGGAACCACTGGAGAGAGGAAGCGGACTTGTATTTGACACGAACTGTAGTGAAGAGGTGCTAGATCGAAACTGGCAGCGATTGGTTCTTACGCATTTGGAAGAAAGAGAGCATAAAGGAGTTCTTACAGGTGCACCGATTACGGATATGA
>JARHYE010000116.1 GCA_029258605.1 Ruminococcus sp. | reverse complement strand
CTTTTAATGCTTTTACAGCTTCGATTGTACGCTGATTTTCAGCAACAGCATGTCTTGCACGTCTTACTTTGACTGGATCGTCGATCAATTCCACGTTTGCTTCAAAAGTATCCAGATCAAGATCTCCTAATGTTTTGATGTCCAGTTTTGTTTGAAGAGCAGCAAGTGCGTCTGCACACTCTTGGCGACGATCATTGTACTTAGAGTCTACAAGACTGTGTTTTACTTTACTGTTGGTAATGATGATTTTTGCATCATCTAACACAACTGGTGCATATTCAAAGCTTAAATCAGAAGTATCTAGGAAAATGGCGTGATCTTTTTTGCCCATGGCAACTGCGAACTGATCCATAATTCCACAATTACATCCGTTGAAATTGTTTTCGGACTGCTGTCCAATAAGTGCAAGATCGATCATGTTAAATTTAGGAATGTCGAATAAATTTGTAAGAACAAGCCCGGTAAGTACTTCCAAAGAAGCAGAAGAAGATAATCCAGAACCATTTGGAATATTTCCCCAGATGACCATATCAAAACCAGTTTCTAATTCAACTCCGCGTTCTTTGAATGCCCATACAATTCCCAAAGGATAATTTGCCCATCCATATTCTTTTTTGTTTGTCAGATCACCTAAAGAAGCTTCCACAACACCAAAATTAGTAAGATTGAGTGAATAAAAATGCATTTTTTTGTCAGAACGTTTTCGTGCTAATGCATATGTACCAAGAGTCAGTGCACATGGAAAAACGTGTCCACCATTATAGTCGGTATGTTCACCAATCAGATTGACACGTCCAGGAGAAAAGAAGAACTCTGTGTTGTCGGCATCCCCAAACAACTCTATAAACTTTGTGGTTAATTTCTCTTTCATTTGCAGATCCTCGCTTTCATTTATAAAAAATTGTATTAAATTTCATACATAACCATTATAACTGAAAGTAGAAGTATTGTATATAACAAATGATGAAAAAGTGAAAGTATGATTCTTATAAAATATTCATATACTGTAACGAAATGTATAAAGAGTGTGGAGATTCGAAATGAAACGAACCAACTATATACAATGTCTACAAGCGGTTTATATGATATTGCTTGTAGGGATTTTTTTCCCCACAACACTATATTCAGAAACAGAAACACAGCAAATGGAAGAAAAGAAAGTAAGTTGTCCTTACGCAAAGGCATATGTGTGTGAAAGCCAGATGGAAAAACCCAAGATTGCCATCACCTTTGATGATGGACCGAATGCGAGTTATACGCCCTGGTTATTAGATGGGTTAAAGGAAAGAAATGTGAAAGCTACTTTTTTCTTGTTGGGGCAAAATATGGAAGCAAAGAGCAACCAGGAAGTTGTCTTGAGAATGTATAAGGAAGGGCATCTGATTGGAAATCATACATACCATCATTTGGAAATTCCAAAACTTACCACACAAGATGCAGTTAGAGAAATCAAAGATACCGAAACAATCATTGAAAAAATAACAGGGGAAAAGTCAGGTTACTTTCGACCGCCTTATGGATCTTGGGATAAAAACTTGGAAAAATATTTATCTGTGATTCCAATTTTTTGGACAGTGGATCCAAGAGATTGGGAAAGTAAGAACAAAGAGGAAATTGTGAATAAAGTAGTGACGGAAGCAAAAGAAAATGATATTATTTTGTTACATGATTGTTATAGTAGTTCTGTAGAAGCTGCCCTAGAGATTATTGATATTCTACAACAAAGGGGATTTGAATTTGTGACGATTGAGCAGCTTATTATGGATTGAATCGATCAATTTCATTTGCGGAGGATAAAATGAGTAAAAAAATAAATGAGTATTCAAGAGCAGAGCTTTTGTTAGGAGAAGAAGGAATACAAAAATTAAGAGATGCAACCGTTATGGTGTTTGGAATAGGGGGGGTAGGATCCCATTGTGTAGACGCACTGGCACGAAGTGGAGTTGGAAAATTGATTCTGGTCGACAATGACACGGTTTCTTTAACAAACATCAATCGTCAATCCATTGCTTTTCATAGCACGGTTGGAAAATACAAGACCCATATCATGAAAGAAAGAATTCAAGATATTGATCCTACGATTGAAGTAGAAACACATGAAATCTTTGTGCTTCCGGAAAATTTGGAGGAGTTATTTGTAAAAAAACCAGATTATATCATTGATGCAATTGACACGGTTACAGCAAAACTTGCACTTGTGGAACTTGCTTTCAAAGAGGAGATTCCGATTATTAGTAGCATGGGGACAGGAAACAAGCTCCACCCAGAATTATTTGAGATTACAGATCTTTCGAAAACCAGTGTCTGTCCACTTTGTAAAGTGATGAGAAAAGAATTAAAAGGGCGTGGGATTTTTCATCTGAATGTACTTTATTCTAAGGAAAAACCAGTTGATATATCTGGAAGAGACACTGGAGAAGACAAAGGAGCAAGGAGACAGATTCCGGGGAGTGTTTCGTTTGTTCCGCCAGTAGCAGGAATTTTAATTGCAGGATACGTACTTAGAGAACTTTCAGGAGTTCAATAGAAACTAGGATAAAGTAGGGAGAAGATCATGAGAAAAAATCAGAAAGTAAGAGAATATATCATCATAACCATTGCTATGGCAATTGTTTCGGCAGCAGTGTACTTTTTTATGATTTCAAGTGGAATTGTAATAGGAAGTGTTTCAGGTTTGGCATTAGTATTGTCGCAGTTAGCACCAATACCAGTTTCGGTAATCACGTTTGCACTAAACGGATTTCTTTTGATTATTGGATTTATATTTGTGGGGAAAGATTTTGGGGCAAAGACCGTATACACTTCGATGCTTCTTCCGGTTTTTTTGTGGATTTTTGAACAGATGGCTCCAAATGCTGGGTCTGCTACAGGAAACATGGTCTTTGATCTTGCATCATACATACTTGTTGCGGGTCTTGGACAAGCACTTTTGTTTCATGTCAACGCTTCATCAGGTGGATTAGATATTTTAGCAAAGGTTGTGAACAAGTTTACACACTTAGAACTTGGAAAGGCTGTTATGCTTATCGGGATTGTGACGGCACTTACATCCATTTTTGTGTATGATGTTCCAACCTTGATCATAGGAATTTTAGGAACGTATGCAAATGGAATTGCGGTGGATTATTTTATAGATGGATTTAATAAACGAAAACGAGTTTGTATCCTCTCGGAAGATTATCCGGTCATTCAATCTTATATTATGAATGAATTGCACAGAGGAGTGACCAAATATGAGGCGCAAGGCGCTTATGGTGGAAAGAAACAGACAGAATTAGTAACCATTTTGTCACAGCAGGAATACAAACAACTTTTAAATTATCTCCATCAGAACCATACCAACATTTTTGTGACGGTTTCAACTGTAAATGAAGTGCTTGGACAATGGAATTAATCATTTAAGTGACAGAGAAGGAGTAGGCAAATGGATTTATTTGAATATATGAGAGAAACAAGGAAAGATAGTGAGGCACCTCTTGCTTCAAGAATGCGTCCAGAGACATTGGATGAAGTTGTAGGACAACAGCATATTATTGGAAAAGATAAACTTTTATATCGAGCCATCAAAGCCGATAAATTAGGTTCTCTTATTTTTTATGGTCCTCCTGGCACTGGAAAAACAACGCTTGCTAAAGTGATTGCAAATACGACAAGTGCAAAGTTTCAGCAGATCAATGCCACTATTGCAGGAAAAAAAGATATGGAAGAAGTGGTGAAGCAGGCGAAAGATCTCTTGGGAATGTATCAAAAAAAGACGATACTTTTTGTGGACGAGATTCATAGATTTAATAAAGGACAGCAGGATTATCTGCTCCCATATGTGGAAGACGGGACGATAACTTTAATTGGTGCTACAACAGAAAATCCATATTTCGAAGTAAATGGTGCGTTAATATCTAGATCCAGTGTGTTTGAATTAAAAACTCTAAATAAAGAAGATATAAAAACACTGATTATAAGAGCAGTGAAAGATGATACAAAAGGAATGGGAAGTTTTCATGCTCAAATAGATGAAGATGCCTTAGAATTTTTGGCCGATGTTTCGGGTGGGGATGCAAGAAATGCATTAAATGCATTAGAACTTGGTGTGCTCACAACAAAACGAAGTGAAGATGGAATCATACATATTACATTGGAAGTTGCAGAAGAGTGTATCCAAAAAAGAGTGGTACGTTACGATAAAGGTGGAGATAATCACTATGATACCATCTCTGCATTTATTAAAAGTATGCGAGGATCCGATCCGGATGCTGCAGTATTTTATTTGGCAAAAATGCTTTATGCGGGAGAAGATGTGAAGTTTATCGCTAGAAGAATTATGATCAGTGCTTCTGAAGATGTTGGAAATGCAGACCCAATGGCACTTAGTGTAGCAGTGGCCGCAGCACAGGCCGTGGAGCGTATTGGAATGCCTGAGTCTCAGATTATCTTGGCGCAGGCAGTGACATACATTGCATCAGCGCCAAAAAGCAATGCTTCGTATCAGGCAATTTTGTCTGCTATGGAAGCTGTAAAGCATCATAAAACAACCATTCCACCCCATTTGCAAGATGCGCATTACAAAGGGTCACAGAAATTGGGACATGGTGTAGGTTACAAATATGCACATGATTATCCAAATCATTATGTAGAGCAACAATATCTCCCGGAAGAAATAAAAAATGCCAGATTCTATGAACCTGGCACATTGGGGTATGAAAAGAAAATAAAAGAACATTTAGAGCAGCTTAGAAAGGATGAGAGAGTATAAATCCTGACTGACAGCATTCCAGTTATTTGCAATGGTTTCAGCTTCGACTTCTGTAGGAACTGTAAGTTTCAGGTCGATGAGGCTGAAACCATTTTCTACGATCTGGCAACAAACTTCAAATTCGTGGTTGGTGTTTAAATAGTAATCAGATTTAATAGAAACTTCTTCTTTGAGCTCAAATTTCTTTTCAACAAGAAAATCATCAATATCTTTTTGAATTGCTGGTGATATTTTGTTTGCAAAGAAGTGAATTGTTTCAGAACCTTCCTCCGTAATATGGTATAAGGTTCGGTTGTGTGTTGTTTCCACTCTTAAGAGACCAGAATCCACCATTTCAGATAATGTTTTTTGCAGTTTAAAGTAGGTGGTATATTCTTTGTCTAAAATAAATTCAGAAATTTGTGAGGTGGTTAGCGGAAAATCTACTTTCTCCAACATGTAAAGTACAATTAATTTGTACAATGTGAATGATTCAGGCATGATACTCCTTTCCCTGCCAAATATCTTGTTCTTTGAGATAACGATGCAGTGTGTTTAATACAGTTCTCTTGTTGCTAGACCATTTCGGTTCAATTAAAAGATCTTCTGGCCCGTCTCCTGTTAGTCGGTGAATAGAAATCTCGGGATTAAGATGACAGATACATGTTCCAACTAATTGAATGTAATCTGTCATGCTTGGAACAAAGAAGGGCTCTTTTTCATATATTTTTGCCAACATGGTATGTTTTAAAATATGCAGTAGTTGCAATTTTATTCCTTGAATATCACAGTGATTTAGAAAGTCAATGGTTTCTAGCATCTGTTGCTTGGTTTCATTTGGAAGAAACAAAATGGTATGAACGATAACGGATACCCCAATGCTTCGAAGGTTTCGAACGGCTTCTTCAAAAACAGAAAGTTCATAACCTCTTTTTATAAAACGGGCAGTATCTTCATGGATTGTCTGAAGTCCTAACTCCACCCAAACGGGTTTGATTTGAGAAAGTTCCTTTAATAAGGAAAGAACATCAGGTCCAAGACAATCTGGTCTGGTGGCGATGGAGAGAATCTTTACATCAGCATCAGAAATTGCTTCCATGAATATTTTGCGTAAATATTCAACAGGGGCATAAGTGTTTGTAAAAGCTTGAAAATATGCGATGTAGGAGTGAACAGGTCGCTTCCCATTTAAATCCTGCTTTCCTTTTTGCAATTGCTCTTTGATTGATAGTTCACGAGATCCGACAAAATCTCCGGATCCGTGGGCACTACAGAAAATGCAGCCGCCCTTTCCAATGGTGCCATCTCTGTTTGGACAACTCATGCCACCATCTAGTGTAATTTTATAAACTTTTTCCCCATAGATTTTTTTTAAGTCGTAATCCATGGAGTGGTATCTTTTTTCTTCCCAGCGGTTCATAAAAATCCTTTCTATGTATATACTTTTCTGCTGATTATCATAACACTGATAGAAAATTCGTGCAAGTGTACAAATAGAGGGAATATTTCTCTTTTCATTTTCCAAGGAATGTTGTATAATACAAGCTGTATTTATAAGATATCTTAAAGTCAATTCAGACACAGATTCCCAAAGATGAAAAGAAAATTTTATATAGAAACTAATTACAGGATTATAGGATCCGTTTGTAGAAAGGAAAAGCTATGACAAGGGAAAAATATGAAACACTTCCTCTTACGACATTGAGAGAACTTGCAAAAGCTCGAAATATGAAAGGAATATCCGCTTTGAAAAAAAGTGAGCTAATTAACGCAATGATTGAGCAAGATGAAAAAGAAAAAAGAGACGAAGTAAAAGAAGAAGTAAAAGAAGAGATGAAAGAAAAAAAAGAGGGAGCCGATTTTGATCAGCTTGATAGTGGAGAAATGGCCAATGGAATATTGGAAGTTCTTCAAGATGGCTATGGCTTTATTCGTAGTGCAAACTATTTGCCGGGAGAGAATGATGTTTACGTTTCTCCATCCCAAATTCGAAGATTTAATTTAAAAACAGGAGATATTATTGCTGGAAACAAGAGAGTAAAATCGCAGGCAGAAAAATTTAGTGCATTACTATTTGTTTCTTCTGTGAACGGAATGAAACCAGCTGTTGCGGCACATAGACCTAATTTTGAAGATTTGACTCCGATTTTTCCAAATCAGCGTCTTCGCCTGGAAACACCTGGAAGTAGTACTGCTATGAGAATTGTGGATCTTTTATCTCCAATCGGAAAAGGACAAAGAGGAATGATTGTATCTCCGCCAAAAGCAGGAAAAACAACATTACTAAAACAGGTGGCGCTTTCTATTCAAAAGAAAAATCCGAATATGCATATTTTGATCTTGTTGATCGATGAACGTCCAGAAGAAGTTACCGATATCAAAGAAGCGATTACAGGGGAGAATGTTGAAGTTATTTATTCTACATTTGATGAACTCCCAGAGCATCATAAACGTGTTTCAGAGATGGTGATTGAACGAGCAAAACGTTTGGTAGAACATGGAAAAGATGTAACAATTTTGTTAGACAGTATTACAAGACTTGCAAGGGCGTACAATTTAACAGTTCCACCATCTGGAAGAACGCTTTCCGGAGGATTAGATCCTGCAGCATTGCATATGCCAAAGCGATTTTTTGGAGCAGCAAGAAACATGCGCGAAGGTGGAAGTCTTACAATCCTTGCCACAGCATTGGTGGATACAGGAAGTAAAATGGATGATGTTGTGTATGAGGAATTTAAAGGAACTGGAAATATGGAGCTAGTACTTGATAGAAAATTACAAGAGAAAAGAGTGTTTCCAGCCGTTGATATTCCAAAATCTGGGACAAGAAATGAAAATTTATTATTGGGCAAAGAAGAGCAAGAAGCTGTCTATATCATTCGAAAAGCATTGAACGGCTTAAAAGCAGATGAGGCAGTAGATAACTTGCTTACCATGTTTTCACAAACAAAAACAAATGATGAATTGGTACAAATGGTTATAAAGAAGAAATTTATTTAAAGTAAATTCGTATAAAAGTGCTTGCAAAAGATCAAAAACTATGCTACAATCAAATAGCTGTTTAGAAAAATTAATAATTATATTTTAAATAGAGAGGTGAAAATCATGAGAGAAGGAATACATCCAGAATACCATCAGGCAACAGTGACATGCAACTGTGGAAACACATTTGTAACAGGTTCTACAAAAGAAGATATCCACGTAGAAATCTGCTCAAAATGTCACCCATTCTACACAGGCCAGCAGAAAGCAACTCAGGCTCGTGGACGTGTTGATAAATTCAACAAAAAATACGGTATTAAATAAGAATGACTTATTACAGGCTGAGGTATTATATCTCAGCCTGTTGTACAATTTAAAGATAACTCACCAGATAAAATCTGGAGATTATAGAAAAAGGTCAGCACTTCGTGGAAGTAACTGACCATTTTGTGCTCTATAGACAGGAGGAAGAATGAAGTCATCTAACATAGGTGGACAGGCTGTATTAGAAGGTATCATGATGAAAAACAAAGATCAGTATGCCGTGGCAGTACGAAAACCAAATCAGGAGATTGAAGTAGAAGTGCAGCAATATAACAGCATTGTTCCGTGGAAAACAGTTACAAAGATTCCTTTTATCCGAGGAATTTTTAATTTTATAGACTCTATGGTTCTCGGAATGAAAACGTTAATGTTTTCTGCTAGTTTTTTTGAAGAGGAAGAAGGTGAGGGGCGCCCTCTTACGGAAGAAGAACGAAAAATAGAAGAAAAGAAGGAAAAGCGCATGATGAACATGGTAGTTGCATTTTCGGTTGTGCTTGCAATTGCTATTTTTATGGTGCTTCCCTATTTCTTAAGTAGTCTTCTTAAAAATGTAGTGTCATCAAGAGCAATGCTTACGGTGATTGAAGGTGGCATTCGACTGGCTATTTTTTTGATTTATATTCTTGCAATCTCTAAAATGGAAGATATTCAAAGAACGTTTATGTATCATGGGGCAGAACATAAATGTATTAATTGTATAGAAAATGGACTGGATCTTACCGTTGATAATGTTCGAAAAAGTTCCAGACAACATAAGCGATGTGGGACCAGTTTTTTATTTTTTGTTATGATTGTTAGTATTATTTTTTGCTTTTTCATAACAACACAGTCTCATGTGATGAGAATTGTACTTCGCATTGCAATGTTTCCGTTGATTGCAGGGGTATCCTACGAGATTATACGTCTGGCAGGAAACAGTGAGAATGTGATTATTAATCTTTTGAGTAAACCAGGGTTGCTCGTGCAAAAAATAACAACAAAAGAGCCAGATGATGGTATGATCGAAGTTGCAATTTGTGCGGTAGAAGCAGTTTTTGACTGGAAAGAATATCAAAGGGAAACCTTTGGAAAAGATAAAGAGCATGTAGGAGAGCAGGCGTAATGACAATAGAAGAAATGCTCAATAAAGGAAAGAAAATTTTACAGGAAGCTCATATTCAAGAGGCGGATTTAGATGCTTTTTATCTTCTGGAATTTGTAACAGGGGTCAGTAGAGGCATGTATTTCGCAATGCCTAATAAAGAGGTCTCTAGAGAGGAAGTATCGCAGTACGAGGCCTACATAAAAGAAAGAAGTAACTATGTTCCTTTGCAGCATCTTACAGGAGAGCAGCAATTTATGGGGCTTGATTTTTCCGTGACACCGGATGTCCTGATTCCGCGTCAGGATACAGAAATTCTAGTAGAAGAAGCGTTGACTAGAATCCAAAAACCACAAAAAATTTTAGATGTGTGCACGGGGTCAGGGTGTATTTTGCTTAGTATTTTACATTATGCGAAACAGGAAAAGAATATCTCATTGGCAGGAATGGGAGTTGATATTTCAGAAAAAGCGCTTGATGTAGCCAAAAAAAATGCAGAAAGTTTAGGGATAGAAGTAGCCTTTTTGCAAAGTGACTTGTTTGAGAAGGTAGATGGAAAGTGGGATATGATTGTATCCAACCCACCATATATCCGAACAGAGGTGATTCATACCTTACAAGAGGAAGTTCGACTTCACGATCCATGGATTGCATTAGATGGAAAAGAAGATGGGTTGTATTTTTACAAGAGTATCATCAAAGAAGCAGGGAAATACCTAAAAGATGAGGGCACGCTTTTGTTTGAAATAGGTCATGACCAGGCGAAGGATGTAATAGAACTCTTAAAAGAAGCTGGATACACGAAGCTTGGTGTAAAAAAGGACCTGGCAGGTCTTGACCGAGTTGTATTTGGCGTGTATGATAGGAAAGTAAGTGCCAAAGATTGAATGAAACGGAAAGGATAAAGAAACAATGTTTGACAGATTAGAAGATCTTGTGATCCGTTATGAAGAAGTTATGGGCGAGCTGCAGGAGCCTGATGTGGCAAATGATGCGGCACGTTTCAGAAATCTAATGAAAGAACAAAGTGATCTTGCACCACTTGTAGATACATTTAAAGAATATAAACAGTGCAAGCAAAATATCGAGGATAGTCTTGCTATGCTGGATGAAGAATCAGATGAGGAAATGCGTGAACTTGCAAAAGAGGAATTAAATGAATCAAAGTCACGCGTGGAAGAGTTGGAGCAAAAGTTAAAGATTTTACTTCTTCCAAAAGATCCAAATGATGAGAAAAACGTTATTGTAGAGATTCGTGCAGGTGCAGGTGGAGATGAAGCTGCGCTGTTTGCGATGGAAGTTTACCGTATGTATGTACATTACGCAGAGGATCGTCACTGGAAGATTGAGATGATTTCTTTGAATGAAAACGGAATTGGTGGATTTAAAGAATGCGTCTTTATGATTACTGGTCAAGGTGCATATTCAAGATTAAAATATGAAAGTGGTGTACATCGTGTACAGCGTGTGCCAGAGACAGAAAGTGGTGGAAGAATTCATACTTCAACAATCACAGTTGCTATTATGCCAGAGGCAGAAGATGTAGATATTGTGGTTGATGAGAAAGACGTTCGTATTGACGTTATGCGTGCATCTGGAAATGGTGGTCAGTGTGTCAATACAACGGACTCTGCTGTTCGTCTGACACACTATCCGACTGGAATTGTCATTTACAGCCAGACGGAAAAATCACAGCACCAGAACAAAGATAAAGCGTTTCGTCTCTTACGTTCGAAGTTATATGATTTAGAGATGGAGAAAAAGCAGGCTTCCGAGGCAGAAGCAAGAAGAAGTCAGATTGGAACGGGTGATCGATCTGAGAAAATCAGAACATATAATTTCCCACAAGGACGTGTGACAGATCATAGAATCAAGTTAACGCTTCATAAACTAGACACAATTATGAATGGTGATTTGGATGAAATTATTGATAGTTTGATCGCAGCAGATCAAACTGCAAAACTTGCAAAAATGAATGAGGATTAAAATGGAAAGCTCTATATCAGAAAAGATGCTGGTATAGAGCACTTTTTAAATTAAAGTTTAATACAAGAGAGTAGATTGTTGGGAAACCATTCTTATATAATAAAGTGAGAAATGGAGAATATAATGAAAGAAAAAATAAAAAAATTAATTTCCTATTATGGACCATACAAACTCCTATTTTTTAGTGACATGTTATTTGCGATAGTTGGAGCTGCGGTTACTCTTGTAATTCCGCTTTTAGTCCGTTATGTAACAAATACGGTAGTATATTTTGAAATCGAAACAGCAAAGCATATGATTTTTATGATTGGAATACTACTTCTTGTTTTGGTTGGTGTGGAGATGTTTTGCAACTTTTATATTGCGTATTATGGACATCAAATGGGGGCACGTATGGAGTCTGATATGCGTAATGAAATTTTTTGCCATTACCAAAAGCTTTCCTTCGCATATTTTAATGATCAAAAAGTAGGACAGATGATGTCTAGGATTACAAGTGATCTTTTTGAAATTAGTGAATTACTTCACCATGGGCCAGAAGATCTAGTGATTTCTATTATAAGAATTGTGGGATCTTTTATTATTCTGTTAACCGTAAATATGAAGCTGGCATTGTTGGCATTTGCATTTATTCCAGTTATGACTATTTTTGCAGTACTGTATAATAGAAAGATGAAACGTGCTTTTAAGAGAAATCGAGAGAAAATCGCGGCTATAAATGAGCAGATCGAGGACAGTCTTTCTGGAATTAGAGTAGTGAAATCTTTTGCCAATGAAAAAGAGGAAATTAGAAAATTCGAGTACGGAAACCAAAATTATGTGAAAGCGAAGAAAAACAGTTACCGCTATATGGGAATCTATTTTTCGGGTTTGGGAGCACTTAGTACGCTGATAACCGTTGCAGTTCTTATTTCAGGTGTTAATATGTTGTTATCAGACCAGATTCAGGCGACAGACCTTATTACATTTATTTTATATGTTGGTAATTTTACGGATCCAGTGAAAAAACTGGTTGCCTTTACAGAACAATTTCAAAATGGGATTACGGGGTTTGAGCGTTTTCAAGAGATTTTATCTGTGAAACCGGAAGACCTAGAAGAAGAAGGAAAGATACAGTTAGAAGAAGTGCAGGGTGAAGTGGAATTTAAAGATGTTACTTTTTGTTATGAGAAAGATCAGGCTCCTGTATTTGAGCATTTGAATCTACGAGTAAAAGCTGGAGAATATGTAGCAATGGTTGGACCATCTGGTGTTGGAAAAACAACATTGTGTAGCCTTATTCCAAGATTTTACGATGCAACGAAAGGAAGCATTTACTTAGATGGAAAAGATATACAAACCATCCAACTTGAGAGTTTAAGAAATCACATTGGTATTGTTCAGCAAGATGTATATCTTTTTGCAGGAACGATCATGGATAACATTCGCTATGGTAATCCAGAAGCCTCAGATGAAGAGGTTATTCAGGCAGCAAAGAGAGCAAATGCACATACATTTATCTTGGAATTTGCAAAAGGATACGATACTTACATAGGACAACGAGGGGTAAAATTATCAGGGGGACAAAAACAAAGAATTTCCATTGCGCGCGTATTTTTGAAAAATCCAGAAGTGTTGATTTTTGATGAAGCAACTTCCGCTTTGGATAATGAAAGTGAAAAGATTGTGCAAGAATCCATGGAAGAGTTGGCAAAAGATCGGACAACATTTGTAATTGCCCACAGATTGTCAACAATTCGAAATGCAAAACGGATTTTAGTTTTGACAGAAAAAGGAATTGAAGAATCAGGAACTCATGAACAACTTATGGAAAAGAATGGTATCTATGCTGGTCTTTACAATATGCAATTTCGAAAAGAAAAATAGAGTAGGAGAATAAAATATGAAAGATGTTTTGATTGGTTGGTTTATTGAAAATCTAGGTGGCAAAGTAGGGAAAGAGTTTATTATATTTTTGATTTCCATGGTTCCAATATTGGAACTTAGAGGAGGACTTCTTGCAGCTGGTCCTGCACTTCTTGATGTGGCAAAGTGGCAAGCAATCCCAATTAGTATTATTGGAAATTTAATACCGATTCCATTTATTTTGTTGTTGATCACAAAGATTTTTGACTGGATGAAGGGAACAAAGAAGTTAAAACCAATGGTAGAAAAGCTGGAAGCCAAAGCAATGAGCAAAAGTGGAAAAATCGAAAAATATGAGTTTTGGGGACTTGTGTTGTTTGTAGGAATTCCTCTTCCTGGAACGGGTGCATGGACTGGATCTCTAATTGCAGCATTGCTGGGAATTCGATTCCGAAAAGCATTTCCGGCCATTGTACTTGGAGTATGCCTTGCGGCTTTTCTCATGACGATATTGTCTTATACGATTATAGGTGGTATCTTTGCATAACTACAAAACCCACTGTGTAGAGAATTTTTATACACAGTGGGTTGTTTTTTATGTTTCATTTTCTGTTGCCAGGAGAAACAGAAGATATTTTTCTAGTGCAATTTTGGAATCTTTTGAAAGCTTGCGATAGGAACGAAGAAGATTTGATTCATTCGGGGCTGTTTTGTTCGTGACAGAAACAGAAGAATACTCTTTTCCTGAAATTAGATAGTCAATGGAAACATTGAAAAATTTTGCAATCAAAATAAGTCGTTCAAAATCGGGTTGCTTTCCTTTTGTTTCATAACCAGCAACCGCAGATCTTGTGATGCCAAGGTATGACGCAAGTTCTTCTTGTGTAATATGCTTTTCTTCTCGAAGTGCTTTTAATGTAGATGAAAACTTCATAAATGTAC
>JARHYE010000066.1 GCA_029258605.1 Ruminococcus sp. | reverse complement strand
TTTCAACCACTTTACTATACACATCTTTATCATATCCAGATGATGTAAAAAATGGGTTAAACAATCCGTTAAACTCTGCTTCTCCAAGTACTAACGTTCCAGAAGGACCTTTGTCTTTGGATCCGCCGCATGCAGTAAGCACTGAGCCTGCCAAAAGACATCCGGCAAGCAAAAGGCTGACCTTCTTTGTAATCTTCTTCATAATATAAACCTCCCTTAAATTTATGTATTAAACTATACTAAAAATCAAAGGAAAAATCAACTATTTTATCACGTTAAAATGAAAAACTGTGCGATTTTACACTTTTTCCGACTAAAATGTGTTTTTTTATGTAATATTTCAAGTATAAATTCTATTTATCTGCCTTAAATCATGCTTTTTTCTATCGTATCACGTATACTCTGCATCTTTTGATCTGTCGCACAAATCACATCTGCACATTCTTTTAATTCAATCATTACAGACTCTGGATTTTCAATATTCTTTTTGTATTTTAATTTATGTTCCAAGCTAGCCCAAAAGTCCATGGCAATGGTTCGAAACTGAACTTCTACCTTCATATGTTTTTTTTCTTTTGCCAAAAAAATGGGAATATCCAAAATAAGGTGAAGACTTCGATAACCATTTGGTTTTGGATTTTTAATATAATCTTTTTCTTGAAGTAAAATAATATCATCCTGGGAAGTTAACATTTTTGCGATGGAATAAATATCATCTTGAAAAGAGCAAATCACTCGTATTCCAGCAATATCAAACAGATTTTCTTCTATACTTTCGATTGTAACATCATATCCTTTTCTTTTTAACTTTTCTATAATACTGGCTGGTGTTTTTATCCGAGATTTGATTGCTTCAAATGGATTTCTATTATGTTGCATCGCAAATTCTTCATTCAAAACATGAAGTTTTGTCTCTACTTCCATTAAGGCACATCGATATTTCATCATAAGTTGCATAAATGATTCCATCTGATCCAAAAATAGTTCCGGATGATCAAATGCTTTGTTTTCTTTCTTCTCTTCTATTTCCATTGATTGTATTCTTCCTTTCTTTTGCGTCTCCTCTACTTTCTTCATTTTACCAATGGGCTGTCTTTTTTTCAATTACGAATATATTAATTATTTGTGTACATACTATTTATAATTCTTTTCAGTAAAGGAGTATTTTTATGGATAAAATCACAAAAATGAAACAAGAAAAGCTATATGAAGCATATGTAAAAGAAAAGACTCCTGTCCATAATGTTTATCTCAATATGATAAAGGCTTTTATCACAGGTGGCACAATTTGTCTGATCGGTCAATTTATTTTTCATTTTTTCCAATCCCTTCACATGGAAAAAGATATTTGTTCTGCGTGGACGTCTTTACTTCTTATTCTTCTTAGCGTAATCTTAACAGGAATAAATCTATATCCAACACTTGCTAAATGGGGCGGTGCTGGTGCCCTTGTTCCAATTACGGGATTTGCAAATTCCGTTGCCGCTCCCGCCATTGAATATAAAAAAGAAGGACAGGTTTTCGGAATCGGATGCAAAATTTTCACCATTGCTGGTCCCGTTATCCTATATGGAATCTTCACATCCTGGGCACTTGGTCTTATCTATTGGTTCTTTTCTATCTTTTAACAAGAAAATGGTTCCAGATTTTCGAATCTGAAACCATTTTTTTACCATTTTTGAGATAAAATCAATAACGCCCCTATCCCTTTTCCTACTGCAATGCTAACGATTACAACCCATACATATCTTACAAATTTTAATCTTCGAGAAAAAATAGGGTACACATTTAATATTTCAGCCAGCGCCATTGCCCAACATCCTACGAAAACCCCTGCAAACACTCCCACCACTAACAACACTATTTTTCCTACTTGAAATGTAATTGGAAATAAGGATAGAATGGTTCCGATAATCCCCCCTGCTGCAATACAATCTTCATAAATTTTGATTTTCTTACCTGTATGTGTTCTGTCTGCAAAATCCGCAACCACACCTAATTCTACTATAAATGCAAATAACCCACCTGCTGCTGCAAGTCCAAAACTAATCCCAATAAATAGGAGCAGAATCGTTTGTGTCCACATTTAGTTCCCTCCCTTTTCTTGAAGCATTTTCTACAATTGTTGTTTGGATATCGTTTTCGTATAATCGCATCTGTACCTCCATTGGGGTGGGATCTTTTGCGGAATCTTTTTTGCCAAAATGATTGAAAAAAACAAGAATTCCTATAGCCACCCCAATAGAATACGAAATTTCTAGTATCGTAAAACCTGACGATGTAGTTCCCGTCAATAGTTTATAGATGTTTCCAAATAATTTTGTTATGGAAATATCATTGTGAAATGCCATAATTGAAAATGCTGATCCTACAAACGTTATAAGGGATACTAAAACTGTTTTTATTACATACCATATGGCTTCCGTTTTTTTCTCTCCTTCATAAGTCACAATCAAATCCGTTTCCCCTAAATTTTGAATTTCTACTTTTGGATACGTTTGATGAATATGTCGAATCACTTTTAGAATAGAAACAACCACTCTTTTCTCTGGTTTTCCAACAATTTTCATAAACTTCTGACTTTTTAGTCTAGAAACAATTGCGTGATTGCTACACTCAATCTCTAAGAGATCTCCTAATGTCACGGTATGAGTTTGTACTGTCACATTTCGCTCCCCTTTGATATAAACAGTCTCATGCTCTGCTGACATTTTGCTCCTCCTTCGTTTGTCTGATGAGATACCCCTTTTCTTTTTCTGCTTCTGATTCAGCTTTTAAACAACAAAGAATTGTCCCAACTATTAATAATATAAATCCAACAATCAGTATACACCAGATTCTATTTTTCTTGCTCATAACCTTCCCCACCTTTCCTAAGTTGATTAAGGTTATTATCTGGTATTTTTACTTTTTTATTCCATTTGTTCCTAACTTTTTTAATTGTAGAAGTATCTTTTTCTCCATTCGCGAGACTTGCACTTGTGAAATTCCAAGTTTTTTTCCTACATTGCTTTGCGTTTCTTCTGCAAAGTAACGCAAATAAATCAGTTTTCTTTCCTCCTGACTCAGTGTTTCAAGAAGTTGTTCTAAAAACATTTTATCAACAACCTTCTCTACGTATTCTTCTTTTTCTTCTACCTTATCCACAAGACAAATTGTAGTCCCTTCTTTTTGATATACTGGGGTGTTTAACGACTCCACTTCTATTCCAGCTTCCAGGGCCTGTGCAATTTCTTCTTTATCTACTCCAATTTCCTTCGATAATTCTTCCAGCGTTGGTTCTTTATGATTTACTACAATAAATTTTTCTCTTGCTCGAAAGATCTTTAAAGAAAGCTCTTTTAATGATCGACTTACTTTTAGCATTCCATCGTCTCTTAAAAATCGTTTGATCTCCCCTGAAATCATAGGTACTGCATAGGTTGAAAACTTTACTTCAAAGGCTGTATCAAATTTATCTATGGCTTTTAATAACCCAATACTTCCGATTTGAAACAAATCTTCTGGATCTGTTCCTCTTCCATAAAATCGTTTCACGACGCACCAAACTAGTCCAACATTTTCTTCTACCAATTGTTCTCTCGCTTTTTTATCCCCTTCGTGTGATTTTTGAATTAAAGCGATTGTGTGGTCCATACCTCTCTTCCTTTGCCTATAGTTTTCTGCATCCAGACTTTCGTTCCTTTTCCTGGTTTTGAATAAACTTCTAATTTGTCCATAAATGCTTCCATAAACGAGAACCCCATTCCTGAACGATCCAACTGAGGTTTTGTTGTATACATCGGGGTCATGGCCTCTTGTATATTTTGAATTCCAACTCCTTGATCCGTCACCTCTATGGTTATTGTTTTCTCTTCGATTTTACAGTGGATGTTAATTTTGTGAATTTCGTTTTCATACCCATGAATGACTGCGTTTGTAACCGCCTCTGAAACAGCTGTCTTAACATCTGCCACTTCTTCCACTGTTGGATTTAGCTGCGTTAAAAATGCTGCCACTGCAACTCTTGCAAACCCTTCGTTTTCAGAACAACTATCAAAGATAATTTCCATTTCATTTGTATGTTTCATCTCTCATCCTCCTCATATATCTGAATTAATTTTGTAACCCCTGACATTTTCAAAATTTTTTTCATTCTGTCATTTGTATGTACAGCCCATACTTCCCCTCCAATGAGTTTTATTATCTTATAGCGCCCCATTATTACACCAATTCCTGAACTATCCATAAAATCGGTATCATGAAAATCAAAAATTATATATTTAATATGATTCTTGTCAATTACGATATCCGTATTTCTTCGAATCTCCTCTGCATTATGATGATCTACTTCTTTCGGTAGAAAAATAGTAAGGCAGTTTTCCTGAACTTGATATTTCATCTCTTACCTCCATATCTCTGACATACTTTTACGAAAAAAGGATATGCATTTTCATGCATATCCTCTTCTTTCGTATGTTTTTTGGTTATTTAACCAAATTTACTCTTCTGTATAATTATCGTAATTTCCATTGTCATAACCAGTCATATCAGAACCTTCATCTGTATATCCAGCTTCTGCGTCATAACTTTCATAATTATCCACCTGAGGTTCTTGAATTTGAACAGTTTCTCCCGCTCTCTTTAAATCCTCAATGTTTCCTTTGCCACCGGATATCACATCAAGACCAGCTTGTGCTTGTTTTGCTTTATCTGTATTTGGATACAATTCGATGAGTCGTTTGAATTTTGTAGTCGCTTGCTCTTTATTCCCACTTTTGAGATAAGAAAGTCCAAGATTCAAAAGAGCCCCACCATTATCATAATCCTCATACATTTGTACAACAAGATTATAATTGCGAATAGCTGTTTCATAATTTGCCACATCATAAGATTCATTTCCACTACTATACAATGTGGAAGCAGCCACCGGAAATACATCCGACGCCATTCGGTCATACAATGTTTTTCCTGTATCTTGAAGACTATCTTTCTTAATACCTAAAAGTACCTGACAAAGATTTTCTGCCGAATAATTTCCAGTCTTCCATTGATCATTTGCAGTCATAAGTTTCTCATAACTTTCTGCTGTTCCTGCTGCCGTTTCTAAATTATCTACAACATCTTTTTCATTTTTTCTATATTGATCCAATGCTCTTGTCTGAGCACTAATCTGTGATTTTAATGAATTAATCTGCTCACCATATTGAATCATTTGTTTGTTGGCGTGATCATTTTTCACTGTCTGCACTGCTGGCACAATCAAAAACCAAACAATCAGCGCTCCTGCAACAACTCCAAAAATCAAATTTAGAAAAGCGGATTTTACCGAAACTCTTTTCACCCCTGCATACTTAGGTTGGATAATGGTATCATTTCCAAGATTGTATTCTACAACCTCAGAGCCTCTTTCTTCTTTGTTTTTCATTTTTTGCTCATGCTGCACAGATAATTCATGCATCAAACGCAACGTCTGAACATTTGTTGTATCTAACTTTCTAGCCTCTTTAATTAATGGTCTGGCCTTTGAACATTGTCCCTTGTGTATATATATCATCGCTAAAAGCTGATAAGCTTTCAAGAATGAAGGATGAACCTCCAAAGCTTTCTTTAACTGAAGAATCGCCATATCCTCTGATTGCTGTCTACAAAATGTAAGACTTTGATTATAACATTTGACGGCATCGTTAATAGCCTCTAGCTTTTCTGAAGACTTTTGTACCTCTTTGATAAAATATCCTGCAATATTATCGCTTGTACCTAAATTTTTGCTTATGATCCATTCAACAAGTCCTTCCGCCACCTCTCCACGTTCATAATAAACCAGACCTAAAAGGTTTCTGGCTTCAATATTTTTGTGGTTGTACTTAAGACTACGACGCAGGGAAAGAATCGCTCCTGATATATCTTTGATCTGTGCTTTTCTCAAGCCCTCATTATACCAGTACTGCGACTGGCGGATGATCTTTTCCGTATATTCCATCTGGATTCACCACTGTCTTTCTTTTACTTTGTCTGATTGATAATTTCTTTTATCAAATCGGTCATATCTGACATATCTTCCCGATAAACTGCATCTTCAATGTCTTCTACTTCAAGACTCGGTTTGAATTTTTTTAATTCTTCTTCAAAATCCAGCATCATGCAGCCTCCTTTTCATCATTCCCGCAAGGTATAACGATCCTAGGCAGTATACACTTCTTCCTTCTTTCATGGAAAGAACTTTTTGTAACGCCACCTTTGGATCCGATTCCCCATAAACGGGCTTGTCTGTATATTTTCTAAAAATCTGAAGCAACAACTCTAAATCTGCTGCTCTTTTATCCTCAATTTGTGTCACAACATAGGCATCTGTATACTTACTTTCACACAGACATGCAATCATACGTTCATAATCCTTATCTTTTACTGCTGAAAATAATATCACATTTCTTTTTTTATTTAAGGATATGGTTTCCATAAATGCCTGGATTGCAGAAATGTTATGTGCACCATCAATATATACTTCTGGAAGGACTTCTTCCATCCTTCCTGGCCATTGCACTTCAAAAAGCGCCTGTCTCCATGCTTCAAGATCCGCTTCATCTTTCATCACTTGTCGCATAGCCTCTAGTGCAAGCATAGCATTGTGTGGTTGGTATGTCGCTGTATTATATAAACTCCATGTTGTATTTCCATAATACGCATTTGTACAGGAAAATGCAATATGTTTATCTTTTATTCCTTGAATTTCATACGCATCTTTCCCTATTTTTTTACATAATGTACCTTTTGCTTTGGCTGTTTCTTCTATAATATAGTTGCTTTCCTTTTGGGAATCGGCATAAATAACTGGTATATTTTCTTTAATAATTCCTGCTTTTTCTCTGGCTATAGATCTGATATCATTCCCTAAAATCTCCATATGATCCATTCCAATTGATGTAATAATAGAAACC
>JARHYE010000067.1 GCA_029258605.1 Ruminococcus sp. | reverse complement strand
GAAAAAGGATGTTTTTATTGGAAAGATCTAGAGGGAGAGGTATATAAAACATGGACGACAAATATGCATTGCTGATTGATGCAGACAATGTTTCAGCCAAATATATAAAACCGATTTTAAATGAGTTATCAAAATACGGAAACGTAACGTATAAAAGAATTTATGGGGATTGGACAAGTTCTAAAAGTTCAAGTTGGAAAGAAGTACTGCTTCAAAACTCCATCACACCAATTCAGCAATTTAGCTATACACATGGGAAAAATGCGACAGATTCAGCTATGATCATCGACGCAATGGATATGCTGTATACAAGTGAATTGGAAGGCTTTTGTCTTGTGTCAAGTGATAGTGACTTTACAAAACTTGCAAGTCGTTTAAGAGAGAGTGGAAAGCATGTCATCGGAATGGGAGAGGCAAAGACGCCATCTGCATTTCGTCAGGCATGTGACATTTTTACAGAACTAGAGCTATTGTTAGAAGACACGGTACTTGGAAAAGAAGAGAAAACAATTGCTCAGACATTGGGAAGAGAAAATAGAAAAATTGGCAAAGAAGAAGTATCCAAAGATCAAATTGAAGAAGCAGTGATTAAGATTATTACAGAGAATCAAAACAATGGAAAAGAAACAGGTCTAGGGGAAGTGGGAAGCCGACTCGTCAAACTTTACCCAGATTTTGATGTTCGTCGCTATGGATACAGTCTTTTGTCGAAGTTTTTAGAAAGTTTTTCAAAATTAAAATTGCAACAAGACGGGACAAAGATGACAGTGACTCTTTATGAAGATAAAAGCAAACAGGAAATGTTAGAAGAGTATATTGTAAAAGTTGTAAAAGACGCGGGAATTCAAGGGGTGTCCTTGTGTTCTTTAGGAAATATGATTCGAAATCAATTTGGCAATTTTAAAGTTCGAGAGTATGGCTATTCCCAGTTTAAACAGTATATTAAAAGTTTCAATAATATCAAAATTCGTGATGATGGGGAACAAAACTGGGCTGTTTATAAAAAGAAAAAATAAAAAAAGTTTTGCAATGGAGTGTGAAGAGAGTTCCTTCACACTCCATTGTCTTGTCACATGTAAACTTCTGTGGTATAATGGTGTGAATTTAGTCGGGAATAATCCCGAAGTTGTTCCGCCAAAAGCGGAGGAAGGTGTGAAAAATGTCTATCATTGAGGAAATCAATACTTTGAAAAAAGAGAAAAATGCAGTTATACTTGCACATTATTATGTATCTCCTGAGGTTCAGGAGATTGCGGATTACATAGGAGACTCTTTTTATCTTAGTAAAGTTGCTGTAGGTTTAAAAGAACAGACAATCGTATTTTGCGGGGTGTCATTTATGGGAGAAAGTGCTAAAATATTAAATCCCCAAAAAACAGTCCTGATGCCAGATGTTGCAGCAGATTGTGCAATGGCACATATGGCAGATAAAGAGTCGATTGAAAAGGTACGAGAAGCATACGATGATGTTGCGGTTGTATGTTATATTAATTCAACAGCAGAATTAAAAGAATACTGTGATGTATGCGTAACCTCGGCAAATGCATTAAAAATTGTAAAGGCATTGCCAAATAAAAATATATATTTTATACCGGATCGTAATCTTGCACATTTTGTTGCAGATCACGTGCCGGAGAAAAATTTTATCTTTAATGAAGGATATTGCCCAATTCATGAAAATATCCGAGTAGATGAGATAAAAGAAGCAAAAGAAATGCATCCCAATGCGCTTGTACTGGCACATCCGGAATGTTCTTTAAAAGTAAGAGAACTTTCAGATTTTCTTGGCAGCACAAGTCAGATTATTGAGTATGCAACAAAAAGTGAAGTTCAGGAGTTTATCATTTGTACCGAAAATGGAGTTCGTTACGAACTAGAAAGACAAAATCCTGAAAAGAAATTTTATTTTCCAAAAACAGAGCCAATATGCCACGATATGAAGACAGTGACCCTGGAAAAGATTTTGAATGTCTTAAAAACATATGACAATGAAATGATCGTTACAAAAGAACGCATAGAAAATTCTAAAAAACCATTGGAAAAAATGCTGGAATATGCGAAATAAGAAAGGGCGATAGAGATGAAAGTAGAGACAGATGTTGTAATAGTTGGAACCGGGGTCGCAGGGTTGTTTTCTGCATTAAATCTTCCCTCTGATCGAAAGATTCTTATGCTTACAAAGGAAGATTGCGAAAGCAGTGATTCTTTTTTGGCGCAGGGAGGAATCTGTGTATTACGAGATGCGGAGGATTATGACAGCTTTTTTGAAGATACCATGAAAGCAGGGCATTATGAAAACCGAAAAGAATCTGTAGATATTATGATTCGAGAATCCAGGGAAGTAATCAATGACCTTATTGGCTATGGTGTAGATTTCGAAAAAGAAAATGGTGAGCTCACATACACAAGAGAAGGGGCCCACTCAAAACCAAGAATCCTTTATCATGAAGATGTTACAGGAAAAGAAATTACAAGTAAATTACTTGCAAGAGTCAGAGAACTTCCAAATGTAAAAATTATGGAATATACTACAATGACAGATATCATGGTGGAGAATGATAGATGTGTCGGAATCGTCGCAAAGGAAAATAAAGAAGATGCACAGGAAATGCAAATTTATGCAGACAATACCATTCTTGCAACAGGTGGAATTGGAGGAAATTATAAACATTCTACGAATTTTCCACACTTAACAGGGGATGCGATCCGAATTGGACAAAAACATGGTGTAAAAATGGAACATCTTGACTATGTTCAAATTCATCCTACAACACTGTATTCTAAGAAACCAGGAAGACGCTTTCTTATCTCAGAGTCTGTTCGAGGAGAAGGGGCTGTTCTATATAATAAAAACAAGGAACGTTTTGTGAATGAATTGCTCCCTCGTGATGTTGTCGCAAATGCAATCCATGAACAGATGAAAAAAGATGGAACTGATTTCGTGTGGTTATCTATGGAACATATTGCGAAAGAGGAAATTTTAAAACATTTTCCAAATATTTATCAGCGCTGCTTAGAAGAAGGGTATGATGTAACAAAAGAATGCATCCCAGTTGTGCCAGCTCAGCATTATTTTATGGGTGGTGTTTGGGTTGACAGTGACAGTAAAACATCGATGAACAATTTATATGCGGCGGGAGAAACGAGTTGCAATGGAGTGCATGGAAAAAATCGTCTCGCAAGTAATTCACTTCTGGAAAGTCTTGTTTTTGCAAAACGTGCTGCAAAAAAGATAAAAGAAAGTGATATGGCAGAATAGATATTACAAATAAAGAGGAGAAAAAAGATGAATGGAATAACAATGACATTACAAGTAGATCATTTGATTTTATCTGCATTGCAAGAAGACATTTCCAGCGAAGATGTTTCTACAAATGCAGTGATGAAAGAGTATGTAAAAGGAGAAGTAGAACTGATCTGTAAACAAGATGGAATCATCGCAGGTTTGGATGTATTTAAAAGAGTGTTTGAGCTTTTAGATCCAGAAGTGGAAGTAGAATTTTACTGTAAAGACGGAGATGAAGTTAAGAATAAACAACTTATGGGAAAAGTAGTTGGAGATATTCGTGTTCTTTTATCAGGAGAAAGGGTGGCTCTTAACTACCTTCAGAGAATGAGTGGAATTGCAACCTATACACACTCTGTTGCGGAACTTTTGAAAGGCAGTAAGACAAAATTACTGGATACAAGAAAAACAACTCCGAATATGCGTATTTTTGAAAAATATGCGGTTCGTGCTGGTGGCGGATACAATCACAGATACAATTTATCCGATGGGGTTATGCTAAAGGATAACCACATTGGCGCAGCTGGAAGTGTGACAAAAGCGGTTCAAATGGCAAAGGAGTATGCTCCATTTGTTAGAAAAATTGAAGTAGAGACAGAAAATCTAGATATGGTAAAAGAAGCTGTGGAAGCAGGTGCAGATATTATTATGCTTGATAATATGACGGTAGAAGAAATGAAAGAAGCAATTCGTA
>JARHYE010000043.1 GCA_029258605.1 Ruminococcus sp. | reverse complement strand
CTTTCAACACTTCTACAAGACTATAGTCTCCTCTAAATTCATCTCTTCTGTGTACAACATAAACTTTATTACAATAATTGGAAAGGAACTCTGCATCTTGAAGTGCTGTGTTTCCTCCACCGATTACAGCTACATCTCGGCCTTTGAAAAACGCTCCGTCACAAGTTGCACAATAAGAAACTCCTGCCCCTGTCAGCGCAATTTCCTTTTCAATTCCCATGTGTCTGTGTGTCACTCCTGTAGCGATAATGACTGTTTTACAAGCATACTCTTTCTCAGAAGTCACAATCACTTTGTGTCCGTCTTCATCACGAATACTTGTCACTTGTGCCATGGCTGTCTCTGCCCCTAATTTGGTCGCTTGATCCAATAGTCCCATGGAATACTCTGTTCCACTAATACTTGCGATCCCTGGGTAATTCTCTACCTTATGAGTCGCTGTAATCTGTCCACCAAAGTTTCTATTTTCAAGAATAATTGTCTTTTTCCCAGCTCTCTGTCCATAGATTGCTGCTGTCATTCCTGCTGTTCCGCCACCAATAATTCCAATATCATACATATTAAAATACTCTCCTTTTCTACAACAGTCCCAAACTGCAATTTTCCTGAAACTGCTATCTATTATTATTTCCATGAAACCTTCTTTTATGAAAGTCTAAACTCATTTTAGCATCTGCCCCTTTTCTTGTCAACGAAAACAACAATATATAGTTGAGTACACAAATTTTTCACACTACATATTGTTGTCGTTATCACTTTATGCTAAAACCACTTTCCGGTTGCATCGGAATGCAGGATTCATCAATCCAATCAATTTCTATAAACGGTCTGGCATTGATTCTCTGCAATAGCTTATCAATCAGCCCTTCTCGTCCTTGAACTTCCATAAGGACCGTACCATCCCATTCATTTGTCACCCAACCGGTAAGTTCTAAGCTTCTGGCAAGGTGTGCTGCCGCATATCGAAATCCAACCCCTTGTACTCGTCCGTGAAAAACAAAACGTTTTCTAATCTCTCCCATAGATCCTTCCACACCTTCTATAGTACAATTTCCATCTGATCTTCTTCTTTATACTCCACAACCACACAATCATTCTTGTATACACGCTCTGGAAGTACAATCAAAATATGGGCTGTCTGTTCATGGATTGGCATTGGAGCTAAATGCCATACGCCTGTATTTAATTTTACAACTGTGCCTTTTGGCACGATAAATGCCTCCGTAAGATGTGGAACTGGTTCTTTTGTAGGTGGTGCTACATGAATCACAACATCATCATCCAACGGAAGAATTCCTTCTCCTGTATAATTGTGATACTCTGCTGCATCTACAATCATTTTATCCGCCTTTTCCATCTCTAGACTTGAAAATGTAACTGGTGCATTCCCAGAAACAGGAAGTGCCACCTTATCATTAAAAAATCCACCTAAAGAACTTCCTTTTGGCTCTACCAAGTTATAAAATGCTCCATATTGTGAAAATGCCTCTGCCGTTAATTGCTGTGCTTTGATCTGTCTCATATCTTTTCCCTCCACTAAAACTCTAATCTACTTCATCAAGAGAATAACTCATGTCGTACCATGCTTCTCCACCCCAGGTTGAATTCGATATTCCTAGGTTTACAAATCCCATTTTCTCGTACATTTTAACTTTATTGTCCAGACAAGTTAAATAGAGTTTTTTTCTATGTTTTTCTTTTTCTCTTTCTATGTATTGCCTTACAATCTCCGTCGCCAGTCCCTGCCCTCTATACTGCGGAAGCACATCTAGTCCAAGCAACATCACATTAGCTCCATCTTTGCAATGTAACGTTGCATCCTGAAAAAATTCATCTCGAAACTTCTCCTCGTCTGACGCAATTCCATTTAAAAATCCAGCTATTTTTCCTGTATCCTTTTCCACTGCAACCAAAAACAAATCCGGAACAGTTGCAACTCTCTCTCGCATCATTTTCGGCGAACATGCTTCATTTGGCGGAAAGCAGATCCTTTCAATTTCAACTGCCTGTTCCGCCTCTTCTGGGCGGATCTGTCTAAACTCAAAACATTCTTGTAATTGTTCCACCTTTTGGATCATATAACCTCCTTTTCTTCTTGTAATTCTAACAAAACGATTGTTTCTCTTATTATAGCACAAATATCTAAGACAGAAACACCGATTCCAAAAAAGGAGTTGGACCTATATCCAACTCCTTCCATCTCTTTTATGCTTCGCCCATAAGCGCTTTTGCCTGTTCCAAAACAGCCTTGCCGTTCATCCTTCCATAATCCTTCATATCAATGATGGCAAGTGGTACTTCCCCAGTAGCCTCGCGAATATTATCATATTCAAAACGGATCTGAGGTCCTAAGAGAATACAGTCTGCTTTGGATGCAATGTTTTCTGCCATTGCACTTCCAACCGCCTGAATTTCACATTCATATCCTTCTTCTTTTGCTGCTGCTTTCATCTTTTGAACCATCATACCTGTTGACAATCCAGCCACGCAGATTAAATAGATTTGTTTCATGATTACAACCTCCTGTATAATTCTACAACTTCCTTTGCAAGATCCACAAAGGTGATACTATTCATTAAATGATCTTGTGCATGAACTAAGAGCATACTAAATGGTGTCTGTTCTCCACCGGCTTCCTGCGTAAGCAACAATGTCTGCGCTTTGTGTGCATCCATCTGCACCTTTGTAGCTTCTTTTAATTTTTCTTGTGCTTCCTCATGCGCCCCTTTTTTCGCCAATTGAATTGCTTCAAATGCCAAAGATTTTGCTTCGCCTGAATTCACAATGATTTCTAACAGATTTTCTTCATTATTTCCCATAAAACAATACTCTCCTATTTTCATGTATTTTTTTATGCGTCTTCTCCTAAAATAAATTTTCGATACCAAAAACCACTCTTTTTGATACTTCTTTCCAACGTATTATAGTCAACGCCTATCAGCCCATATCGTTTCTGATATCCATTGGTCCAAGAAAGCAGATCAATTGCAGACCACACATAATATGCGCTAATATCAATTCCTTGCATGCAAAGATCTTCCACAACTTTTATATGTTGTTCAAGATAAGAGATTCTTTCATTATCTTCAAAGAATCCATTTTCATCTGCCTGATCATCAAATCCGATTCCATTTTCCGAAATAATAATTTCTTTTTTTCCGTATTTATTATAGATTTGTTTCAGCAGATTTTCAAGGCCTTGCGGGTAGATCTCCCAGCCCCATTTTGTATAATTTCCATTTGGAACTCTTACAAAAGAAAACTTTTCTTCCAGCTTATCGCTGTCTAGATTTTTGGCTTCAACTACGCGACGCATATAGTAGTTGACTCCAAGATAATCGCCTATATTTTCTTCCATCAGTTTGGATTCTGCAGCGTCGATTACTGGCGCTCCATAAGTCTTCTGACAAAATTCCAGCATCTCCTTTGGATACTGTCCTGTTAAAGCCGGACTAATATACCAGTCTGACATGAAATCGTAGGCATACGCTCTTGCTTTTTGATTTTCTTTTGTATCTTCTAACACATCGATTGGCATTGGATTTAAGACAATTCCAATTTTTCCTTCCATACCCATTTCGTGAAACAACTGAATTGCTGCTGCACTGGCCACATTAAAATGATGAGATACCTGAAGAGCATGTGTATAATTCTTTTCCTGTGGTGGATGAGTCCCTTGAAGATACCCTTCCATCACCTCGGATGCTGGCTCATTAATGGTTCCCCATAAACGAACTCTCCCTTTAAAATGTTCAAATAAGATTTTACAATAAGCAAGGAAATCATCAATCACTTCTTTATTAAGCCATCCACCCTTTTCTAGAAGTGGGAGCGGCAGATCCCAGTGATACAAGGTCAGATAGGGTTCTATTCCATATTCATTTAATCGATCTACAATACGATCGTAGAACTCTAGACCTTTGGGATTGATTTCTCCTGTTCCTTCCGGAAGGATTCGAGACCATGATACCGAAAATCGATATGTTTGAAGCCCAATTTCATGAAAGAGTTTCAAATCTTCCTCCACATGATGATAATGATCTACTGCGATGTCTCCATCATATCCTAGATGATTCTTCTCATAATATTCATCCCAGGAGTTCTTGCCTTTGCCGTCGCAAAAAGTTGCTCCTTCTACCTGGTAGGCAGCAGTTGCTGCCCCCCAGAGTATCTTTTTATGTACTTCCTCACGTGTCATTTTATTCCTCCACACTTTGTTCTTCCAGCACTAACTGTTTCTCATAAGATTTAAAGAATGGGAACCAGATGATCATATCGATCACAATCAATAACAGTACCCATATAAATGCTTTGTAATCCATTGTAGACAATGCTGCACCAAGTGGCGCTGGTGTTGTCCATGGTACTAAAGTAAAGGTCTTTCCAATGATGTTTGTGTACATAACCACATAAGTTAATAATGCATTTACTGTCTGAGCTAAAACAAATGGAACCATTAATGTTGTATTTAATACAAGCGGTGTACCAAAAATAATTGGCTCATTGATATTGAAAATAGAAGGAACAATAGAAAGTCTTCCCAATGTCTTTAACTGTTTTGACTTACTTCTTAACATTAAAAGGTTTAATCCTAATGTCGCTCCTGCACCACCAAGAATCATGAAGAATGCACGGAATGGTTCTGTGTAAATGTATTCTGCCTGAAGTCCTTGGGTTACAAGTGCTGCATTGGCAGTTAAATTTCCTAATTCAAATACACCAACTACACCACTTACGATAGAAGAACCATGAAGTCCTACAATCCATAACAACTGTGTAATGATAGAAATAAAGATGATTCCAAATGGAGAATCAATTGCAACAACAAGTGGTTTGAACACTGCCTTAATCAACTCAGGAATGAGTAAACCGCCACTTAATTTTTGAACAAGTAAACTAATTAAAAATATTCCTACTGCATTTACAAGCATTGGTGTAATAGATGCAAAGGATGCTTTTACTGGTGCTGGAACAGATTCTGGCATTCTAATGCACAGACCTTTTTCCTTAAAGAATCTTGTGATCTCTGTTGTTATAAGTGCAATTACAATAGCTGTAAAGATTCCTTCCGCTCCAAGATACGCCATCGGCATAACTATGGATTGATTTGCCAAAATCTCTTCGCCTAACATCTGCTCTTTAATCAGAGAAGACATCACACCAAGATTAGATGGTGCACTTGCAATCAAAAAGCATACCGCAGAAATGGTCATTCCTCCGATTGGGTCTAACTTGTAAGATTTTGACAGGGAATGTGCAATTGCCATACACACAAACAATGCCATGACTCCTAAAGATGCACGGAAAAGCAATTCAATCTCCATTCCATTTGCAATTGCCCACTGCTTCCACGCAATCAAAAATTTAAATAAAAAGTTCGTTGGTTTCATTGTTTGCAAATTTACCGGTGGTGATGTAACAATTAATGTCAAACCTCCCAATAACGCAAGTGGTGTAGCAGCTACCATACCATCTCGAACTGCCCTTAAATGCTTCTGTGATGAAATTTTATTTCCCAGTGGAATTAATTTTGAGTCTAAAAACTTTTCTAATTTTCCCGTTTTTCCAGCTCCCATTTCTTCGTCCTCCTTTATTCCTTTGTCAGTTTAATGGCGATCATTCCATATCGTTCCAGGCAACGATAGAGCCCTTCTAAATTCTTTCCTTGAATGATCAACTGATCTCCTTCTTTTTTCCATTGGCACTCTTCTTCGATTCCTAAAATACCAACCTTTATCACTCCATCTACCTCTGGCACAGATAACGGCATCTCTTTTACCTGCTCTTCATTTAGGAATACGTATTGGTTGTTTCCACATACCGTTGATGGATATGCATATTCCTTTTCATATGCTTCCGTATCGTAAATTGCTTCTCCGCATTTTGACAGCCACTGTCCCATCTCTTTCAAGCGCTCCACTTCATGTACTGGAATGGTGCCATCTGCCATAGGACCAATATTTAAAAGGAAATTTCCTCCTTTGCTCACTACGCGAACCAACTCTTGGATCAATTCTTTTGTGGTACAATAATCTTCCAATTTTTCTGCACGGTTGTATCCATAGGATTTTCCAACCCCTCTACTTTCTTCGAACGGATGATGATCTACTTGCTTATCTTGATATTCTGTAGAATAATAATCCCCATGCTCTCCCGGCATTCCTTTGTAAAAACGATCATTGACAACGACCTTATCTTTTACTGGAGACTCCTCATATAACCAGGTCAAAAAAGAACGAGTCTGGCTCTCTTCTTCTGTGAGATCCCATTCTCCACCATCGGAATAAATAACCGATGGTTTATATTCGTTGACAAGTTCATACAACTGTGGCTGCAAAATCTCTTTCAAATACTGTTCCTTTGGAAGTCCATATTTTTTTACATCTTTCTCTGGAATAAAGTAACCTCCATCGCAGCGATGAGATGGAACACTTTCCCACTCAATGATGGAATAATAGATTCCAAACTCTACATTCTTTTTCAGAACCGCTTCTCTTAATTCCCCAACCAAATCTCGCTTTGGACCTACCGCACAAGAATTCCACTGTGTTTTATGAGGATTTTTCGTTGGCCACATACAATATCCATCGTGATGTTTGGTTGTAAGAACCATGTATTTTGCTCCACTATCATGGATTAATTCTGCCAGTTCATCTGGATCAAACAATTCTGCCCGAAAAGATTTGGCAAATTCTCTATACTCCATATCACCATACATCTTTTCGTGGTAGTGATCTCCACTATTTCGGTAATCTCCATATACCGATGCATAATACCATTCTGCATAGGAACCAAAAATTTCATCATTCACAGAACGATATGCTGGAACACTATACGGTCCCCAGTGTATGAAAATTCCGAACTTGGCATTTTGATACCATTTTGGTATCTTTCTGCTGTCTAGTTCTTCCCAAGATTTTTCCATATCACTTCCTCCTCCATTTTCTCATTTCGCACGCTCTTTCACGTATTCTCTTTCTTCGCAATTATGAGTTTTCAACAAATAATCCTCATATCAAAAGAGTTGTTTATTCTATATGACTAGATTATCATAATTAATTTTTATATCAAGGCAGAAAAAATCCACATTCAATCTGGAATTTTTGAATGTGGATTTGTGCACTTCTTCTATTTTTGTTGTAAGATCACTTGTAAATCTTTACATTTTATAAATTTTTGAATCAAATCTTGATCCATTAAAATCTTCATCAATTGCTGATAAAACCGTTGTAAGTTCTGATCCTCCCGTTCTCCTATGGAAATCAAAAATACAACCTGTACCATGTTTCTTCCCCAAAAAACAGGCTCTTCCAAAAGTCCTACCATCACTTTTGTTTCTTTGCCTACGGCCTTATATGGATGGGGAATGGCAATAAAGTTTCCATAGTCAGTAGAAGAGAGTTCTTCTCTATGTAATACCGAATCTTCAAAATCCAAAGGAAGCTCTAGAAATGATCTACTACGCTTACATAGTTCTCTTACAATCTCTTCTTTGTTACTTCCCTGTAGATCTATAAAAAACAACTCCTCTTTGAAGTAGTTTTGTAAAATCCCTGAAGATCCTTTTTCTAAAATCTGTCTTACCTGAGCAATATCCTCGTTGTTTAAAAAGAGGGTTACCTCATACACTGGAACAGGTACCGGTTCTGAAATCGGTACGGTTGTAAAAACATAATCAATCTCATCAAAATCAACGCTTTTTAATTCAAACAAGTTGCAAATCTTAATCTGATCAATGTATGAACCAAATTCCTGCCGATACCGATAAGTTAAAAGCTTAGAACTTCCTTTTCCAGAACTGCATACAATCAAAATATTACTTGGCTCAACAAGTCTTTTTTGCTTTTCCAGTCCCAATTCCCAAATAACCGCAAGGTACCCAATTTCACTTTCCGCTATTTCTTTCTCATAGTACGCGCGCAAAACCTCTGCCGTTCGCTGTGCAATAGTATAGGCAAAGGGATAGTTTTGTTGTATTTCCTCTAAAACCGGATTATCAATTGGAATCTGGTATCTTAATCGGATATCTAGGGGAACCATGTGTTGGTTCAATTGCATAATGAGATCAAAATTGCCACTAAGATCGATACTAAATTCCTTTAAAATAATATCGATCATCTCTGCAACCAATCCGTTTAGCTCTTCCCGATAGACGAGATTTCCTTCCCCTGCATTTCCAATCACCCGTTTTCCGGCAAGTTGAATCGCCAAATACTCTTCTTCACTTTCCGATAACTGTATCTGATACCCTTTTTCAATTTCCTCGGATAATCGTTTTACAAACAACTTATTGGATGGATCCACTTTGGTCGGTTCGTAGGTTTCAAAATTAACTTCCCTTCCCTTTTGTATTCTTCTGATAGAAATACAGATGTATTTCACAAATTTGTAAAACGGAATTTCAGGAATCGATATGTCCTGTTCTTTCATTAACTTTAAAACAATACTAGACATCATCTCCATCTCTTGTTCTAGCGTTTTACTATATATACTAAATTGATTTTTATATTCTGACAGTTGCTCTACAAGGCAGGTTCGAATATTCCTTTCTTGCCCCACTGCTCTTATGCCGTATCCCGGTCTTCTCTCAACTTGGATCTCATAACACTTTAAGATCTCCTCCACACTTTTTAACGTGGTTTTGATCACACTTTCTGAAACAAAAAGCTTTTCTGCCAACTCTGAGATGGTAACATAGTCTTTGCGTTCTAATAGATAAAACAACAAATAGCAAGAACGCTCTCCCAGTGTAACTGGGAGTTGCTTTTCTTGCTCCATTCCTAACATCTGTCCTAAGTCTTCCATGGTCACCTTTCTATCCGAAACAAGTCGGAAGCCAAACCTTGGTTTAGACTCAATTTCAATTTTATATTGAGAAAACTTCTGAAATAAATCGTTTAATTCCTTCACACGAATCCGAATCGTTTTACTACTGCATTCTAGTTTATTTGCCAGATCAGAAGCGGTTCTGTAATCACCAGAAATCAACAATTCGAGAATTCGTCTTGTCTCCTCTCCAATCATACCCTATAAAACTCCTTGCCACTCCTACGATTCGCCTTCTATAACCTTATGATTCCTATAACTTTGTATGGCGATTATAATAATCTACCACATCATCCCAGGCTTCGTAGTCTTTCTTTCCTCTCTTATCTATCATACAATGAGAATATTTATCTTTGATATACTGTCCAATATACTCCGTTGATTTTGCAGCACCAAATGTATTCATATGATTTCCATTGTCTCGAAAATCTTTTTTCAAGTCTACACAAAATTCATCCGTTGGAATATTCATATCAATAAACTCTACATCATACTGCTTTGCAAGTTCCTTTACTGCATTGTGCTTTGCGTAATTCCAGGAACTTGGACTTGGCAACTCTACCAACAACAACGGAATATTTTCTTGTTTACATTTTTCTATAAAGGAACGAATATGCTTCTCGTTTTCTTTTGGAATTGCTTTTGGCTTTGCATTTGGGTTTCCCATATAATTCTTTTTATATTTTGCCTCACAGACAATCTTAGACGGGATATAACCTTTATTCAAATCCACCGTTTCTGTACGACTTGGAAAGTCATGAAAATCTCTTGTTTTCAGTTCCTTCCATCTGGAATGATACACAAAAGGTGCAAATAAAATATTCGAAGTATCCATCTGAACCCCACTTTTACTGTAAAAACAATCGGTCTCCAAAACTGCAAGTTTTGGTTGTTGCTTCCTCAAAGTCTGCTGCAACAATTTGTTTACATTATTCATATTCTGCTTTGGTCTTCCTGAGCCATAAGCAGTAAATCCAAACTTATCAAAGAGTACCGCTGGGGAAAATCCAGAATAAACATCGGAATTTCCATAGACCATCACATCCAGCGAATTTTCCGGTTCTGCTAAAAACCCCATTCCTCTATAGTAGAGTTGTCCCCCAGAATCTTTGATATTCTTCGGGGTGACAACCATTCCGATATACAGATATACTCCCAGGCTTAATACTGCACATAGTAGGAATAAGGAGAGTCTTTTCATTCTTTTATTCATATTAAAAACCTCCGTATATTGGATCTGGTGGAAGATATTCCAAACCATACGCTCCAAAGATTAAAATCACACAGGCAGCCGCAAAACATAAGAGATACTTCTGATACGTTTCAAGCTGATCAAACATCACTTCGATCTCTATCTTCTTCATTTTCATGACTGCACTAAGTAATAGTACCACTAGAGACAATCCCAAAACAATCAGTTCTGGTGTCTCAATTACTTTGATCAGTGAAAACCGTTCTCCTTTATTAAACAAATTCACAAGCATCTGTAAAAACATTTTGAAATCACTTGCCCGGAACATAATCATTCCAATGAGAACAAAAAATTGTGTTTTCAACATCTGTAAAACAATAAGAACCTTGTTTTCTCTGTCAATTTTTAGTTTTACAAGTAACTTGTTACAAAGAGGTCCACACGTATTTAGCACCATCATCAGTATAAAATAGTAAAGCCCATAACAGACATATTTGATACTTGCTCCATGCCACAATCCGGTTAAAAACCATACCGCCAAGAGGGAGATTGTGATCGTCGTAAAATCTGCAAAAGCCATATTCATCTTCTTTGTCAGTTTTCGAAGCCACTTTGCAGTAGACACTGGGTAAAAGATGTAGTCCCGGAACCAGCTTCCTAAGGAAATATGCCATTTTCTCCAAAACTGTGCTACATCCCGTGCTAAAAATGGAAGGTCAAAATTCCTTGTCAGTTCGATTCCGAACACTTTCGAAACTCCAGCTGCCACATCAATGTAACCTGAAAATTCTGCATACAGCTGAATGGTAAATGCGATACCGCCTACGAAAATAACCCATCCACTATAACGAGTGTACTCGCTAAAGATGGCATCCGAAATCATACAGGCACGGTTCGATATCATAAAGATTTTAAAAAGACCCCAAAGAACCCGACCGATTCCATTAAACACATTTTCCTTTTTAATCTGTTCATTTTTGCACATAGAGGACATCAAAAGATCATAGCGTCCAAAAGGTCCTTCATGAAGTTGTGGAAAGAAGCTAATAAAAAGTCCTAATTTAAAAAGATCTCTTTCTGCTTCATATTTCCCACGAAAAACATCGATCACATAACTTAAACTTTGCAAAGTATAGTAAGATAATCCCAATGGAAGAACCACCTTCATTGCAGCTGGCACAATATCAAATGAAAAAAACATGTTGAAATATTTGAGTACAAACAGAATTCCGATGTTTAAAACTACATAACCAAATACAACCCATTTCTTTTTCCGTTTGATTTCTTGTCTTTTTTGTTTTCTAAGTTGTTTCTCAAGCCCTTTTAGATCTGTTCGCTTTGTAATCTCATCCATGATAATCCCGGCAGCATAAGTGGTAAGCACTGTGATTGCCAGAAAGAAAAGACCATACGGACTATAGTAGCCTATACAGAACAAACTAACAAGCAACAATACAACATGACGATACTTTGCAGTTGTAATTGCATAGGCTGGGATCGATACCGCAGCAAACACACCAAATAAGGCTAACATTGCATATGGCATATTACTCTCCATCCAATTCTTGTACAAGTTCGTACATGCTTTCTACTGAGTTAAAATTTTCTGGCACTAAGTGCATTGGTGTAATTTCAATATCAAACTCTTCGTTGAGACTAGATACTAACTTTACAATATTTAAAGAAGTTAGAATCTTAGAATCTACAAGATCCTTTGCGTTTCTAAAATCTGTGTTTGGGATAATCTGCTCTAATATTTTATAAATTCTTTCCATCATGGTTTTCTCCTTTGTCTTATCTGTTTTCTGTTATCATTTTTGTAATCATTTTTCGGTCTATCTTTCCATTTGCATTTTTCGGAAATGACTGGAACATTCTATAAACCGAAGGTTGCATATAATATGGCAATGTTTTCTCGCCGTATGCTCTTAATTTTTCATCCAAGTCCTGATTCGACTCATAGGCCAGAAGAAGTTCATCTTTTTCTTGGTCATACACACAGACCGTGAGTTCTACATCGTCTACTGTATTAAACACATTTTCAATCTCACCTGGCTCGATTCGATATCCTTGATGTTTGATCTGAAAATCTTTTCGTCCAATATATTGTAATTCACCCTGTTCGTTTTTCTTTACTAGATCCCCTGTTTTATATACCGTATCTAAATAATTATTGTGGAGCGGATTTTGTACAAAGGCTTTGTCGGTATTTTCTTTGTTGCGATAATAGCCTTTTCCTACAAATGGACTTTTTACGTACAACTCTCCAATGGAATCATCGGTAACAGCCTTACCTTCCTCATCTACCACGATCAACTCACAATTATCACATGCCTTTCCGATCGGAAGGGTTTCTTGTTCATCAAATGTTCGATCAACGACATAGTAGGTACAAATATCTGTCGTTTCCGTTGGACCAAATAAATTCGCATACTGCACATCTTGTAAATAAGATCTCCAATAATTTAAATATTTCACCGGCATAACCTCTCCGGCAAACAATGCTTTTTCCAACGTTTCTGGAAGCATATATTTTAGAACATCAAACTTTGCTACGATTCCATAAGCAGAAGGGACCCAATAGATGACATTCACTTTTCGTTCATTCATATAACCAATTAGTTTTGCTGGAAATGCGAAATATTCTTTTGGAATAATATGATAAGAAGCTCCTGTAAATATGGTTGCATAGAAGTCAGATACTGACATACTAAAATGAAGAGGAGTTTGAGATCCAAAGACTGTACCATGATTGATCTCAAAACATGGAATAAACCATCTCATATAACTAATGACATTTAAATGTGTAAGCAAAGCTCCTTTTGGTTCCCCTGTGGAGCCAGAAGTAAAAAGTGCATACGCCGGATCTTCCGATGTCATCTTGGTTCGAATTTTTCGAAGTAAGGTTTCATCACTTTCCTGCTTTTCTACTACTTCTTCCCACCTTACTTTTTCCACCGCAGTGTCAAAAGTTTGCACAATCTCGTCTAACTCCTGTTCGTAAAGAACTGCTGCTGGACATAGGGTTTTTAAAATTTTCTGCAATCTGGTAACGGGTGACTCCGCATCAAGTACTACATAAAAATTACCACTATATAAAACACTTAGCATCGCTGCTGGAAGATCCACACTTCTTCGCATCAAAATAGCAACTGGTTTTTTTTCTATGTTTCGCTTTGCAAGGGATGTTCCTACTTTCCTTGCAAGGCTTTGAAGCTCCTCATATGTAAGTTTCTTTGCCGGGTCAGCTACTGCAACCTGCAAAGGATACTTTTCCACCGTAGCCTCAAAATAATCTACTATTGTTTTTTTCATTTTTTCACCTCATTTGTAAAAACAACGGAAATTCATCGTCTCTCTCACTGCATACGGATAAAACTGTGTTCCCAATCTGATAACTATTGATCGCATATCCATTTACACAATCATTATTTGCAAACATCTTCTGTCCACCCCCCTTTTCTTGTGTAGGGGTTGTGTCTAACAAATGAAATCCATACTGCAATCCTTTTCCAGTACATTTTATAAAACTTTCTTTTCTTGTCCAGATGAGAGAAAAGGCAAAATCTGGATCTACTGCGTGTTCTACATATTCTTTTTCCTTTTCCGTAAAGAAATATTTCATTACCATAGCATCTGCTTTTTTTATCTCCTCTGCATCAACTCCTATGGTTCCTTTCTCTTCCATTGCTAAAGCAAGAAGATTGGATGCGTAGGAACGACTAAAGGAAAGGTCTTTCCTATTTTGAAGTATTGGCTTTTCTCCCACAGCTCCAACAATTTGCGGATGCTCTAGGGCAAAAAACTTTGCAATGGCTGCCATGGTGATGCGCTCTGCTGAAATAAATTTGTGAACCTCTTCTTCGGATTTTAGCATTTGTGCACGCCTGATCCGATCTTCAGAAAGTAAAATACTAGAATCATTTCCGATCTTGTTCTTTGTAAAGTCTGCAACAACTATTAAACGCTTCATTCATCCTTCCTTTTGTTTCTTTCATAAAGAATAGTACAATACGAACCTTACATTAAAGTAAATAATTTCTTAAATTTTTCTTATTTTATTCTATTTTACACTTAATCCTTTAAAATTTTTAAAATATACTTTCCAATAGCTTTGCTAAATACAACATAACTACCATGAAAGTGGTTTGAAAAGACGGTAAGCCGGCTTTTGGGAATGTTTTTTGCAATTTCCTCCGTATGATCTTTTGAAACGATATCATGCTCCCCACGGGTAAGAAATACAGGGATCGAAATGCGTGACAGTTCCTCTTTTGAAATATTCGGTTCATCCAACATCATCTTAATGCGTTTTGATTTTGTAATCCCATACATAACTTTCATCCGAAGACGTGCCAATCCATTTAATCCCTCAGGATTAACATTTACACCACTAATGATTAATTTCGAAAATAATTGTGGCTTTTTACTAGCAAGAAGAAGTCCCATAATCCCACCATCACTAAATCCATAGAAAATCGGACGTTTCATTCCAATTTTCTTTATGAACTCCTCAATATAAGATGCCAGATCTCTGTACGAATACGCTTTTATGCTTTCGCTTTTTCCATGTCCCGGAAGATCTAGGGTATACACTGTGAATTTTTGTTTTAAAAGAGACATACTTTTACGAAATCCTCTATGATCTCCACCATTCCCATGAATCATGATCAAAGGTTTTCCTTTTCCAGCCTTCTCCCAATATAATCGCTTTCCCTTTATTGTAATATACATATTCCCTAATACCTTATTCTAAGCTATTCACTTGAATTTCTTTTGTATTATAGCATTTACAAACAAATATGTAAAAATAAATTTTAAGTCTACTA
>JARHYE010000018.1 GCA_029258605.1 Ruminococcus sp. | reverse complement strand
TGATCAGGGTGTTGCAGACCCACGCCTTACCACTTGGCTACTGCGCCATACTGACTCCTACGGGAATCGAACCCGTGTTACCGCCGTGAAAGGGCGATGTCTTAACCGCTTGACCAAGGAGCCATATTTTTTTCTGTCACTTTTTCCGTGACCGTTTTTTATATTATCATATAGCTCCAAAAAAATCAAGTCTTTTTTTTATTTTTTTATCCAATTCCTCCGAAGAAAATTCCAAGCACATATACAATCAATGTAATCCCCACAAATATATACTTTGTAAGAGGCTCAAACCACCTTCCGAGAGTTTTCTTGCTTCCAATTTCCACCTGTTCCCTCGCATATCCTTTTGGGCAAATCCAATAAAACATAATTCCTGCAAGCAATGCTCCAAGCGGAATAATATAAATGGAAACCGCATCCATCCATGCTCCTACCGCACTTCCACTTTCTATAAAAACACCTATAACTGCAGAAATAACAGCTATAATCCCCACTGCTTTTCCTCTTGAAAGTTTGAATTGTTCCTGAATCGCCTCTATTGGTGTTTCAAATAGATTCACCAAAGATGTCAAAGCCGCAAATAGAACTGCAACAAAAAAGATCACTGCAAATAATTCTCCAAAAGGCATCTTCTGAAATACCGCCGGAAGGGTAATAAACATAAGTGGAGGACCACTTGCTACATCTAATCCAAATGCAAATACCGATGGAATTACAACCACACCCGCAAGAAGTGCTGCACACGTATCAAAAAACGCAACATTTTTTGCACATCCTACAATATCCACATCTTTTCTTAAATAACTGCCATAGACGATTGTTCCTGACCCAGCCAAGGACAAAGAGAAAAATGCCTGGCCAAGTGCGTATACCCATGTTTTTACATTTCCAAGCTGTTTCCAATCAGGTACAAATAAATAACGATATCCATCTGCTGCTCCTGGAAGTGTCGCCACCCGGGCAAACAAAGCTATAAAAAACAAGAAAAATATTGGCATCATCAACTTGTTCATTTTCTCAATCCCTTTGTTAACCCCCAATACCATAATCCCAAAAGTGATTGCAAGACCAAGTAACTGCCATCCCACGCTTCCAAATTCTACTGCAAGTTCCCCAAAAAAGCTCCCCATATTCTCTGTTTTGGTTAAACTTCCAGTAAGTGCACTAAACAGATATTTTATAAACCATCCAACAACAACTGAATATCCAATTGCAATTCCAAGAGATCCTATAACTGGAATCATTCCGATCAATTTCCCTATCCGTTTTCCTTTTTTTCCAAAGCGCATCTCCATCGCATTTGCAAAAGCACCAAGAGGGCCAGTTTGACAACTCCGTCCAAAGGCCATCTCACCAATAACTCCGGAAAAACCTAACAAAACAACAAAAATAAAGTATGGAATTAAGAATGCAGCACCTCCAAGTGCTCCTGTTCTATATGGAAACATCCAAATATTTCCCATCCCTACTGCCGAACCTACACATGCAACAATGAATCCAAATTTTGTACCAAATGATTCTCTTTCTTTTTTTATCTGCATTCCATCACTCCATTCCAAACAAAAGCTTTAAATTTACCTATAGCAAAAGTCCTATAAACATCTGTTTATAGGACTTCAAAGCTCCCCGAGTTGGGTTCGAACCAACGACCCTTCGGTTAACAGCCGAATGCTCTACCACTGAGCTATCGAGGATTATATACAATTTTGACTTGACTAAGATCAAGTAAGTGGAGAATACGAGATTCGAACTCGTGACCTCCTGCTTGCAAGGCAGGCGCTCTCCCAACTGAGCTAATCCCCCAAAAAGTTGTTATCCGTAACAACTTTTGTAGTATAGCACACTATTTATATTCCGTCAATACTATTTTAAAAAACTTTTATCTTTTTCTATTAAAATTTTAAAATAGCATGGAGTAACAAGTTATGCTCATAAAGAAAAGACAACCACTCATTTTCATTGATCATCTGTACACCAGCTCTTCCTAATTCTGTGGAATTCATTAGCGTCAGTCCCAAAAACAATACCCATACAATCAGTAACGCAATCACAAAACCTGCCGCCACTCCAATCAGACGATTAATTCCACCTATGACCGGTATCATTTCTACAATTCCAGCCATAGCAATCAAAAACCGTATTGCTATAAGAGCCACGAAAAACGTAACCAAAAACGAAAGGATTCTTAAAACCATTCTAGCCATATATGCTGATGCAAAATCCGTAAAAACCTCTACTCCTAACTCTTTATAAATTTGAGTATTATTATTTTCAATCAATCTCTCTTTAATAAAAGACGGAAGATATGTTTCTTCAATATACTGAATTTGTTCTTCCAATGACAACATATCCGGATTCTTTGCCTCTTCTATTTCTTCTGAAAATTTTTCAAACATTGCAACTTTGCATTTTTTCTCTAATGTTTTTTGTAACGGTGTATACTTTGAAAGCACATCTGATACGTGCGGATTCAAAAAACTAATCAATGCAACTAGCAAAATTGTTGAAAATAGGGACAAACTAATTTTCAAGAAACCGCGAGTTGCCCCCATAATGATACATGCTGCAAATATGATAATCACTATAATCAATAACCAATTTTCCATATCAACTCCTGTTTTATAACCTACTTTATAAGATAAACAACACTTAATTCTTCTGCACTTACCATCAAATATCTGTTAAGGCCAAATGTAGGAATAATTTCCAGAACGTCGGTAGTAAAATCGCCTTGAAATTTTATCGTTCCATTCTTTGTGATGATACAAGCATTTTTCCCTGAATTCATAATAATATCATCCTGCACCATTTTCACATCCGTATATTCACCCGAAAACTCTTTGCTCATCAATTGTTTTCCATTTTTGTTATATAATCTTGCCTCATACCCTGATTTATCTTGATTGAGCAGTATAAATCCTATGTATTTGTCTGTATGAAAACTACTTCTTATTTCTTGTCCAAGTTGTACTTCTTTCTTCTTTTTCGGTGTTTCCTTCCCTTCATAGACAAGAAACGAATCGTCACTAACCACCACAAAAGATTCCTGATCAAAGGTATAAATTTCTGGAATGATCTTATCTTTATAACGATCCTGTATTACCTGGTAATCTGTGGTTTCCTTGCCTTTCTCCCCAAAATTGTAAAATACAACTTTAGATTCCAACGTTCCATCTTTTGTAAACAAATAAGAAACCCCTAATATCTTCCCATCATCTGACAACTCTAAAGCAACCGGATATCCAAGAGTTCCTACTGGAACTGTATATTCTACCAGAATATTTCCCATGACATCATACAACGTAATAATTGGCGATTCCCCATTATTTAGAATCGCAGCTATGATTCCTTGGGATGAAATTGCAAACTTTTCAATTGGTCTGGTAGTTTTCATCTCCCCTCTTATTCCCTGCTTATTGAACACCATAATGGAATTTCCACCGATATCTGAAACTGCAAATGTTTTCCCCACAACTTTTATATCTGGATTTTTCATTTGACATGGCTGAATCCAGCGCTCTTTATTTTTCCGATTCAAATAGACAATTCCATCTCGATTGTAGCGGACCAATCCTTTTTCAAACTGGGCGTACCTGTTTGTATCAGAATTATTTGCTTCATATGTAGTAACTTTCCATGTCTTTGTATAGGTCTGGTTCTTAAGAAGCAAAACAGTCCCACATACAATCATTATTATCAATAAAATATAAATAACCCAGTTATACGACCGCTTTATTTTTTTTCTTTGAACATTTCCCTGTAGCCTGTCCACTCCTCGATCGTTTCCAGTATACAGATCCATATTTTTCTTTCGTATCATATATTTCCCCTTATACTTTTTTATGATTGAAGTATAACACAAACTTTATGGCAGCACCAGTTTTTGACCCACATAAATAAGATTGCCATCTTTTAATCCATTCATTTTGCAGATAACGTCTACATGATCCATATCTCCATATATTTTTTTACTTATAATAACCAAGGTATCTCCTTTTTCTACAATATATATTCCATTATCTCCATTTGCCACGCTGTTTTCCATTGTTCTTCCTTGCACCTCTTCACTAGAAGCCATCTGCTCCTCTTTTTGGTTTTCATTTTCTATAGTTTCACTATTTTCCTCTTTCTTTTCTTTTTCCAACGTAATGTCATCTTCTTGTATCATCTCATGAGATTTTGTTTTTTTCTCTTCTTGTTTTTCATCCTTCTTTTCATCCTTCAATTGATCGGTTCCTTCTTCTTCAGGAGAACCTTGATCTGCTAAATTCTCCTCTGTAATTTTATTCAAAGCCGTCTGTACAGATTTCATTTTGTCTAAATTATTCATCGTAACCGCAAACATTGCAAGTACCACTACTACCAAACAAGCACTTGCCGCGTGAAGCATATGATTTGATTTTTGTCGTTTCTTTTCTTCTCTGTTTCTTACAACGCTGCGAAAATCCTTTGTCGCTCGATCTTCCACAGTTTCCGAGGGACTCACCCCATTCTTCTTTCTTGATGCAATCATATAATTTTGCATAGAAGGATTTTTCTCATAATAGGTATAGTGCCCTCCCATTTCTATGAGATCGTTAAATTTTTGTACATAAAAGGCTTCTTCTTTTTCTACAGAATCTTTCATGACAAATAACGTGTTTTTCTTTGGAAATGATTTCCTATGAAGTTTTACAATATTCCCGTCCAATTGTAATGGCGTGCCGGAATGTGTCACAAACCAACCTATCATTTCTCCATCTTCAAAATACAATTTGCAATCTTCATAAGCATCTTTCCATGTTTGCTCATCAATCACATAATTCTTATCTTCCATTTTTAATTCGTGCATTTGAATTGCACCATAGACATATATGTATTCTTCCTCTTCTGTCTTTTGCGTTTCTCCTACTAGAAATGCACCTAATGGTTCTTCTCCTGCTTTTTCACACAATTGTGTAAAAAATGTATCTACATAATCTTCAACATAAACTTTTGGGCTTCCACTTACATTACCAATCTGTCGTACATTTTTAGGAATCTGTCTTTCCATTACATTCACCTCTTAAATATTTTTTCTAAAGCATAGCATAAGAAAAAAGCTAAATTTAGCAATCTATGTCAGGTGAATTCGACAAATCTTCCGCTCTTAGACAGCCTTTGCGCCTCTCCCCAAAATTTCATTCGAAATTTTTACTACAATAAAAAGCCGTACCCGGAAATTCCGGAATACGGCTTACTCTAAGAAGCAACTCCTTAGACAAAATTTTTAATTTTATTGTAAATGCTATCTGCGTCTAGCCCATATTTTTTAATCAGCTCTGCTGCTGGACCAGACTCGCCAAATGTATCATTTACACCAATTTTCATAACCTTTGTAGGTGCATTTTCTGAAAGGACATCACATACTGCACTTCCAAGTCCGCCAATTACAGAATGTTCTTCTACAGTAACAACTTTTCCTGTTTCTTTTGCGGATGCAATGATAAGCTCTTCATCCAAAGGTTTAATTGTATGGATATTTACAACTTTTGCATCAATTCCATCTTCTGCAAGTCGTTCTGCCGCTTCAAGGCAAGCTGCAACTGGAAGACCAGACGCAATAATTGTCACATCTTTTCCTTCACGGAGAACTACACCTTTTCCAAGTTCAAATTTATAATCTTCTGGATCGTTAATAACTGGAATAGCAAATCTTCCAAAACGCATGTATACAGGTCCTACATGTTCATATGCTGCTCTTACTGCCGCTTCTGCTTCTACGCCATCTGATGGATTGATGATTACCATTCCTGGAATCGTTCTCATCAATGCAATATCTTCATTACACTGGTGTGTTGCTCCATCTTCACCGACAGAAATTCCTGCATGTGTTGCTCCAATTTTTACATTAAGGTGAGGGTACCCTACAGAGTTACGAATCTGCTCAAATGCACGTCCTGCTGCAAACATTGCAAAAGAACTTGCAAACGGAACCTTTCCTGATGCAGCAAATCCTGCTGCAACTCCGATCATATTGCTTTCTGCAATCCCACAGTCAATGTGTCTTTCTGGAAATTCTTTTTGGAATACACCTGTTTTTGTAGCACATGCAAGGTCCGCATCTAAAACAACTACATCATCATGTAATTTTCCTAATTCAAGAAGAGCTTTCCCATAACTTTCTCTTGTTGCTATTTTCTTTACATCTGACATAATGCTTCACCTGCTTTCTTTAAATCTTCCATAGCTACTGCGAACTGCTCATCATTTGGTGCTGCTCCATGCCATGAAACCTGATCTTCCATAAAAGATACACCTTTTCCTTTGATTGTCTTGGCAATAATAGCAGTAGGCTGTCCTTTTACAGTCTTTGCTTCTTTGAACGCTGCATCGATCTGATCAAAATCATTTCCATCAATGTTGATTACGTGGAAATTGAATGCTTCGAATTTTTTGTCGATTGGATATGGTGAATTCACTTCCTCAATCGTTCCATCAATCTGAAGATTGTTGTTATCTACAATTACTACAAGGTTATCAAGTTTTCTTGATGCTGCAAGCATAGATGCTTCCCATACCTGACCTTCTTGGATTTCTCCATCTCCAAGTAAGGTATATACTCTGTAATCCGCTTTGGATAATTTTGCTGATAAAGCCATACCTACCGCGGCTGAAATTCCCTGACCCAAAGAACCAGAAGACATATCTACTCCTGGTATGTGCTTCATATCTGGATGTCCCTGAAGATAGGAGCCTACATGACGTAATGTCTTAAGATCTTCTACTGGGAAAAATCCTCTGTGTGCTAATGTAGAATAAAGACCAGGTGCTGTATGACCTTTTGAAAGGACAAATCTATCTCTGTCTTCTTTTTTTGGATCTTTTGGATCTACGTTCATCTCTTCAAAATACAGATATGTAAATATATCTGCCGCCGAAAGAGATCCACCTGGATGCCCAGACTTTGCACTATGAACTGCTTCTACAATACCTTTTCGGATTTCATTCGCAGTCTTCATCAATTCTAACTTATTCATCGAATACCCTCCTGCTTACTGCATTTTAACCAAATTACTTCTATAAAACGAATACTATACTCTGTTAAATTATATCTTTTATCCTATACCAGGTCAAGTCTACTTTCCCAAAGATAAGTTTTTTCATCATAAATTCTTTTACAACTCTGTTCTGCCTTCTAACGCACGTAACAGCGTAACCTCATCAATGTATTCCAAATCTCCACCTACTGGAACCCCACTTGCAATTCTACTAACTTTGATTCCAACTGGTTTGATCAATTTGCTAATGTACATTGCAGTCGTTTCTCCTTCCAAACTGGAATTTGTCGCAATGATCACCTCATTAACATCTCCTTGAAGTCGTTCGATCAACTCTTTTAGTCGAATATCAGACGGTCCGATCCCAAGCATTGGGGAAATCGCCCCATGCAGGACATGATATACACCATTGTATTTTCCTGTCTTCTCATAAGCCGCTAAATCTCTTGGTGTTTCTACCACCATGATCGTCTTCTGATCTCGGTCTTTATTGCTACAAATAGGACAAAGCTCGCGGTCTGTTAATGTACAACACTGTTCGCAATATTTTACATTATTTCTTGCATCCACCAGTGCTTTTGCAAAATTTTCTACCTGGTCTTTTGGAAGATTGATGATATGGAACGCAAGTCTTTGCGCGGACTTGGCTCCAATCCCAGGTAATCTGGAAAACTCTTCGATCAGTCGGCTTATTTGATTGCTATAATAATCCATATTCTATGCTCCTATCCTTGATATAAACATACCAAAAGGATCAAACTCTTTCTTGAGGAGTCTGATCCTTTTCTCATCGGCAATCTGTCTTAAAATAACCCTGGCATTCCGCCTCCAAATCCACCTGTCAGTTTGCTCATTGCTGACCCGGACGCTTCGTCCACCTGACGAAGTGCTTCATTTGTGGCAGCAACAATAAGATCTTCTAACATTTCAATATCATCTGGATCGACAACTTCTTCTTGTAATTTAACACTTACTATTTCTCTTTTTCCGGAAACCTTTACTTCTACTGCTCCACCACCAGAAGTTGCAGTAAACTCTTTGCTTTCCAGTTCTTTTGCCTGTTCTTCCATCTGGCGCTGCATTTTCTGCGCCTGTTTCATAAGATTCGCCATATTCCCTGGCATTCCGCCTCCTGGAAATCCACCTCTTTTAGCCATATTTAATCCTCCACTATGATATCCATATTAATTTTTTTCTCAATATCTACAAATGTATCTTCGAAGCGTCTTCCCTGCTCCACACAACGAACTTCTACTTCTACTTTTTTGTGAATCCTTTCTTCGATCAGTTCTTCTAATTCCTGTCTTCGACTGTCTTCTCCCACAATCTGGGCATCCATCTGTTCCGGCAAAACAATCATTAATCTGTTTTCCCCACCAAGGCTTAACTTTGCTTTTTTTAAATACGTCTTTAAAAGCCCTGATGCTTCGTTTGCAATGGATCTAAAATTCTTTACCACTTCTTGAATATCTTCTGGAATCGCACATGGCAATTCTGGTTTTTTTAATGGCTTTTCTCCCTCTTCCATTCTACTTCTTTGTCTCATAGATTCATCAAAAGACGGAGCCATCAAAACTCCTTGTTCTACTTTTTCCTCTAGCACACGCACACGATCAAGAACAGAATCTTGATTCGTCTCCATAGCAGGAACGCACATCTTGATCAAGGTAACCTCAAGAAGTACTCTTTTTTGTGTGGCAAAACGAATTTGTCCTGACAGTTCTGAAAAAACGCGGATATATCGAAGCAATGTTTCTGTTTCGATCATCTTGGATTCTTCTTGTAGTTGCTTTAGATTTTCCGTAGATACATCTAACACATCCTCTATATTATCAGAAGTTTTCACGAGAAGCAAGTTTCTTAAATACCACACAAAATCTGCTACAAGTTGTGTCAATTCCCTGCCACACATGACCAGTTCTTCCACAATTTCGAGCACACCTGTCACATCTCTTTTTAGTACTTTTCTCAAAAGTTTGCTAAATACTTCTGTATCGACTGCCCCCAACACTTCTAGTACATTTTCGTATGTCAGCTTTTGTCCCAAATAAAAAGCAATACATTGATCGATCAAACTTAATGCATCTCTCATAGAACCATCCGCTACTTTGGCCACATAGCGCAATGCCCGATCTTCCACATCCACCTGTTCTATGTCCATTAATTGACGCAAACGATCTGTAATAGTCTCAATTCCAATTCTTCTAAAATCATACTGCTGACAGCGGGACAAAATTGTAATTGGAATTTTATGCCTCTCTGTTGTAGCAAGAATGAAAATCACATATTCTGGCGGTTCTTCTAACGTTTTTAAAAGAGCATTGAAAGCCCCCGGAGATAACATATGCACCTCATCAATAATGTAAACTTTATATCTCCCTTCTGTTGGACGATAGGTTACTTCTTCACGAATTTCACGAATATTATCCACTCCGTTATTCGAAGCTGCATCAATTTCGATCACATTCATAGATGTGCCCGCTGCAATCGATTTACACATATCACATTCCCCACATGGACTTCCATTGACTGGATGTTCACAATTCACAGCTTTTGCAAAAATCTTAGCTACGGTTGTTTTTCCGGTTCCCCTTGTTCCACAAAAAAGATATGCATGCCCGATTCGGTTTGCCCTAATCTGATTTTGCAATGTTGTTATAATATGATCTTGTCCTTTTACGTCTTCAAATTCAGAAGGACGAAATTTCCTATAAAGCGCCGTATACGACATGTTCTACACCTCTGTTTCTATATTTTTAACTTCCAAAACTAATTCCCACCATTTTGGCTTCTTTAATTAGTCCACACTCCGGATCCACATACTTCAATTTTCCAGCCACATCTTGAAGTGGTACTTTTATAGTCTTGCCATTTTTATTTCCTATCATATATCCATATTCTTGATTTAAAATCAACTGAGAAGCTGCTGCTCCCATCCTCGTCGCAAACACACGATCATATGGGCAAGGAGAACCTCCTCTTTGCGTATGCCCTGGAACGGTGATCCTGACTTCTTTATCTGTCCTCTCACGAATTTGCTCTGCCAGCTCATAAGCAATCGAAGGATCCTTTCTATTGGCAAGTTTCTCTTTATACTCTTTTTTCTTTAATTTTGCATCCTCTTTAGAAATGGACCCTTCTGCAACTGCAATAATGGTAAATGCCTTTCCTGCTTTAGACCGCTTTTGAATCACTTCAACAATTTCCTCAATATCATACGGAATTTCTGGAAGAAGAATCACATCTGCTCCTCCTGCAATTCCCGCATGAAGTGTCACATGACCGACCTTATGCCCCATCACTTCTACAATGAAAACACGGCTATGAGAAGTTGCCGTTGTATGGATTCGATCAATAGTGTCGGTAGCAATGTCCACCGCGCTTTGGAATCCAAATGTCATATCTGTTCCCCATAGATCATTATCAATTGTTTTTGGAAGTGTAATGATATTCAACCCTTCTTCGCGCAAAAGATTTGCTGTTTTATGTGTGCCATTCCCCCCAAGAATCACAAGACAATCCAAACATAATTTATGGTAGGTATGTTTCATAGCCTCCACTTTATCAAGTCCATTTTTATCGGGAACACGCATCAATTTAAACGGCTGACGAGATGTACCAAGAATCGTCCCACCTCTTGTTAAGATTCCAGAGAAATCTTTGGAAGAGAGCATTTCAAAATTACCATAGATTAGTCCTTTATATCCATCTTGAAATCCGTAGATTTCTACATCATCACGCTTTGAACATACCCCTTTAACAACCCCTCTCATAGCGGCATTTAACGCCTGGCAGTCTCCTCCACTTGTAAGCATTCCTATTCTTAACATGAAATCATCCTCCTTTATCTCTCCATCAGTCTGATACAATAAATATACTCTATTTTCCTTTTCGGAACAAGACTTCTAAAATACAGTCCTTTGATTTTCGTGATTTTAAAAGAAAAAATATATATTTTGGTAAAATATTGCAAAAACCACCCTATTTTCAGACAAACTCATTGTCTTTTACTTGAATTAAATGTACAATATAGCCAAGTACTATGAAAGAGAGGACACATTATGAAGCATAACAGTATGTTAGCTATGATCTTAGCCGGCGGCAGAGGATCTCGCTTGCACGATTTAACAAACAAAGTAGCGAAACCGGCAGTTTCATATGGCGGAAAATATCGCATTGTTGATTTCCCATTAAGTAACTGCGCAAATAGTGGAATTGATGTAGTTGGTGTACTCACACAATATGAATCCATTTTATTAAACAGCTATGTAGCTGCTGGACGTCGTTGGGGTCTTGACACCGTTAATAGTGGGGTATACGTATTACCGCCTCGTGAAAAAGCAGATACCGGACTCGATGTTTATAGAGGTACTGCAGATGCCATCTCGCAAAACATTGATTTTATTGATTCTTTTTCGCCTGAGTATGTTCTAATTCTCTCTGGAGATCACATTTACAAAATGGATTATTCAAAAATGCTCGCTTTCCACAAAGAGCGTCACGCAGATGCAACGATTGCCGTCATTGAAGTTCCGATCAAAGAGGCAAGTCGCTTTGGAATTATGAATACCAATAAAGAATCTGGAAGAATCGTAGAATTTGAAGAAAAACCAGCAGAGCCTAAAAGCAACCTTGCTTCTATGGGGATTTACATTTTTAATTGGAAACTTCTACGGGAAATGCTTGTTTCTGACATGAAAAATGAAACTTCCAATCACGACTTTGGAAAGGATATCATCCCTACTATGCTCAACAACGGAAAAGATTTATATGCCTATGAGTTTAGCGGATATTGGAAAGATGTCGGAACCATTGATTCATTATGGGAAGCAAACATGGATTTGCTCGACGACAACAACACCTTGGATCTAAATGATGATTCTTGGAAAATCTATACAGAAGATGGGTATACTCTCCCCCATTATATTGGACCGGATGCCACGATTAATCATGCATTTATTACAGAGGGATGTGCTGTAAATGGCACTGTCAAAAATTCTGTACTATTTTCAGGTGCGATTTTACATACCGGTGCTCAAGTCATTGATAGCGTTCTTATGCCAGGTGCAATTGTAGAAGAAGGTGCAGTTGTAACACGTGCCCTTGTTGCAGACGGAGTAAAAATTGGTAAGAACGCCGTTGTAGGCTCTGCAGACAGCGAACATATCGAACTAGTTTCTAAAAATGTAAAGGGGGAAGCATAAGATGAAAAAAGCATTTGGAATTGTAAATCCTGCGGGAAACCACATCTGGGTACAAGGTCTGCAATCTTACCGTACAATTGGAGCCTTTTCTTTTCTTGGAAGATACAGAGTCATCGACTTTCCTATTTCAAATCTAAGCAATAGTGGAATCGAGCAAATTCAAGTATATACACGAAATAATCCTCGCTCACTCGTAGAACACGTAGGAACCGGACGTAATTACAACATCAACTCAAAAAGCGGAAAACTTCGTACACTATTTGCTTCTAACAATTGTGATAACAAAATTTACAACACAGATATTGCTTCTTTTGCTGAAAATCTTGAATGCATTGAACGTATGTCAGAACCTTATGTTGCAATCCTTCCTAGCTACATGGTTTTCACTCAAAACTTCAATACTCTCATTGACAGACACATTGAATCAGGAGCAGATATCACGTTACTCTATCATACAACTGACCAGGCAAAAGAAAGATTTTTAAACTGTGATTATCTTGATCTAAACCCACAAAAGGGTGTTCTCTCTATTCATAAAAATCGCGGCACACAAGCAGAGCGACAAATTTTTATGGATACTTATATCATGAAAACAGAACTATTTATTGAGCTGATCAAAAAAGCACAAAATACCTCTTCTATGTTTACATTGGCTCAAATTGTGAATAATCAATGTGACAAGTTAAATGTTTTAGCTGCATCCCACGAAGGTTTTTTTGCTACAATAACAGACTTCAAAAGTTATTTTGATGCCAATCTTTCTTTGATCGACTATGATACAACCAGATCCTTATTTGACAAAGACTGGCCAATCTACACTCGCACCAACGACTCCTGCCCTACAAAGTACGCCCATTCTGCAAGCGTAAAACTTTCTGTAATCTCTAATGGGTGTACCATTGCCGGAACCGTTGAAAATTCCGTAATTGGACGCGGATGCATCATTGAAGAAGGCGCAGTGATCAAAAACTGTATCCTACTTCCACGAGCTGTCATTGGCAAAAATGTTCATCTAGAAAATCAAGTAGTTGATAAAGCAGCAAAAGTGATCCATGCTAAGGAAATTATCACTTCTGCCCAACAACCTGGATATATCAAACGAAATGATATACTTTAACGATAACTAATTTCAACATTACAGGCAGATATCAAGATCCTCTCTTTGGTATCTGCCTATTTTTTATCTATTGGCATACATTTACATTATGTTATGGTATTTTATTTTTTAGTATGATAGAATGTAAGAGGTTTAGAAATACTTATTGTTTTAAAAAATGTGGATTTTAAAATCTACTAATTTTTATATAAGGAGATGTGTTTTCATGGAAAGAAATGCACTTTGCTGGTGTGGCAGTGGAAAAAAATATAAAAAATGCCACATGGCTATTGAAGAAAAAATCCAACTTCATGCAGAGAAAGGAGAAATTGTTCCAACTCGAAAATTATTAAAAACACCTGCTCAGATTGAGAAAATCAAAGCAAGCGCCGCACTTAATACACTTGTATTAGATGAAGTTGCCAAAAACATCCGTGCTGGTATGAGCACAGAAGATATCAACAAAATTGTCTACGACGTCACAACTGCTCATGGAGGAATTCCTGCCCCTCTGAATTATGAAGGTTTTCCAAAAAGCGTTTGTACTTCTATTAATAACGAAGTTTGCCACGGAATCCCTGATGAAAATCGAATTTTGGAAGAAGGGGACATTATAAACGTAGATGTATCTACCATTTTAGACGGGTATTTTTCAGATGCTTCTAGAATGTTTAAAATTGGGAAAGTTTCCGAACGTGCCGAAAAAATTGTACGCGTTACAGAGGAATGTGTAGAATTAGGATTGGCCGCAGCAAAACCTTGGGGACATCTTGGGGATATCGCAGATGCTATTAATACACATGCACAAAAAAATGGATATTCTGTTGTCGAAGATATCGGGGGACATGGAATTGGCCTTCAATTCCACGAAGAACCTTTCGTAAGCTATGTAACTCCTAAGGGAAGCGAAATGCTTCTTGTTCCTGGTATGATGTTTACAATTGAACCTATGATCAACGAAGGAAGTTCTGATTTCTTTGTAGACGAAGAAAATGACTGGACTGTATACACCTTAGATGATGGGTTATCCGCACAGATTGAATACATGGTTCTAATTACAGAAGACGGTGTGGAAGTATTGACAAAATAAAAAAACAAAACAAATGCAGCAATAGTTAAACCTTTGCTGCATTTTTATTTGTCCTTGAGGGACCCCCCTTTCGATTCCACACATTAGATCCCGCGATCTAAGAGTCCCCGTCTTTTTTTCCTCTTCATCACTACTGCCGAGTGACGCCCCATATTTAAAACCACTTCTCCATCTTCTACAATATAATCATCTGGAGCTGTAGTATAGCCCTCTTCATAGCTATATATCAAACGTTCCATCCGTCCTTTCATTGGCACTTCCGCTATCCATACAGGAACTGTGATTTCTTTTAATTCCTCACTATTATTTAAAATAACAACGACTTGATCTTCTTCTTCAAATCTAGCATACGCAATCACATCATCTGCCCAGTAGAGCATACGTAACGATCCTTTTTTTAAAGGTTTCTCTTGCTTATGGATACGAATCAACTCCCGATGAAACTTTAACATCTGCTTATCTTGATGTTCCCATGGGTAGGTCCGTCTACTATCTGGATCTGTAAATCCACATAGACCAACCTCATCTCCATAATAAATCGTAGGAGCTCCAACCCATGTCATCTGAAGAACAACTGCCTCTCGCATCACTGCTTTGTTGACCCCTTCTTCGGCAGCTTTACTTCCTTTTGATTCAACTCTTCCTACCATGTGATTGGTTCTTGTAAGAAATCGAGAATGGTCATGGTTCGACAGCTCATTCATCGCAACTTGTAAAGACGGCGTAAGCATACTTGCCATAAAGTGATTCATAGTATTTACGAAATTATAGGAATTTCCACACAACTCTTCTCTCTGCTCGTCGCTGTGCTTTTCCATTCCTGTCAAAAACCACGTAACCGGCTCCATGAATGCATCATAGTTCATCACACTATCCCATTCATCTCCCATCAGCCATTCTGTCGGATTTCCATAATGTTCCGCTAGGATTAAAGCATCTGGTCTTACCGCTTTGATTTCTTTTCTAAATCTCTTCCAAAAGATATGATTGTATTCGTTACTATACCCTAGATCGGCTGCAACATCCAATCTCCACCCATCAATATTGTATGGAGGTGATACCCATTTTTTGCCGATATCAATAATATATTGCTCTAACTTTGGAGAACTCTCGTAGTTTAATTTAGGCAAAGTATCATGTCCCCACCAACCATCGTAGCTAGAATTGTACGGCCATGCTGACGGATCTTCATTGTTGAAATGAAAGAAACTGTGATACACACTATCCTTACTTACAAATGCACCTTTTTCATATTCTTCTTGTTGATCATATATGCGTTCCTTGTCCATCCATTTATTAAAAGATCCACAGTGATTAAATACACCATCCAAAATGACACGCATTCCTCTTTTATGCATTTCCTCAACAAGTTCAATAAAAAGCTGATTACTTGCTTCTAGATTAGCCTTTGCCCCTGTACGTTTCTGGTATTTGGTGGCATTAACATTATCCGTTTCCCATTGCTGAAGTGTGTCCCCACCCTCATCTACAATCTTTCCATAATGAGGATCGATATAGTCATAATCTTGAATGTCATATTTATGGTTAGACGGAGAAACAAACAGCGGATTAAAATAAATAACTTCAATCCCCAAATCTTCCAGATAGTCCAGTTTATCCATCACACCTTGAAGATCTCCACCATAAAATCTTCGCACATCCATAGACTTTGGAAGAGCGTTCCAATCTTCTACTTTCTCGCAAGGTTGGCCAATGTAAATATATTCTCGGTCTTCTACATCATTCCTTGTATCTCCATTGTAAAAACGATCTACAAAAATTTGATACATCACTGCCCCTTTTGCCCAGTCTGGTGTAGAAAAACCTGGCACAATCATAAAAGAATAATATGGCTGATACTCTTTTGCAACGCCACATCGATCATAAAAGCAAATTTCATTTGCTTTTTTTACCTGAAAACAATATCCAAATGGTTCCTCTTTTAGTTGCCACTCTATTTCATAATAATCAAACACTTCTTCAGACAGAATCTTATGCATTCGAAAGGCACCAGATTTTGTATATAAATACACATCATCTACATCTTCCTTCGCCGTCCGAAATCTAATTTTTACTTTTTCGAATTCTGCCGGTTCTGTTGGAATCATATAACTGGACGTTCCATCACTAAATAGTGCGTCCTTATTCATAAGAACCCTCCTTTGAGTTAAGTATTATTACTTAACTCTCTTTACTATCAAACAGTGCTTCGAATTCACTTCTTGTAATTTTTTCTTTTTCAAGCAACAATTCTGCACAGTTATATAAAATGTCGCTATATTCTTCCAACATTGCTTTTGCTTTTCCATAACACTCATCTATGATTCGTTTGATTTCCTCATCTATGGTACTAGCCACTTTTTCTCCATATCCACGAGATGCATGCCCAAAATCACGTCCGATAAATACTTCATCGTTATCATTATCATAGTTAATAAGTCCAAGTCTTTCAGACATACCAAACTTTGTAATCATAGATTTTGCAATGGCTGTTGCCTGTTTAATATCTTGAGATGCACCTGTTGTAATGTCATCAAAGACTTTTTCTTCTGCTGCACGTCCCCCAAGTGATACGATGATTTCCTGAAGCATTTGTCCTTTTGTACTAAACATATCATCCTTGTCTGGAAGAGGCATTGTATATCCGCCTGCCGCTCCTGTTGGAACAATAGAAACACTATACACAGGTCCCACATCTGGAAGCAAGTGATATAAAAGTGCGTGACCAGACTCATGAAACGCTGTAATACGGCGCTCTTTCTCTGAAATAACGCGGCTCTTTTTTTCTGGTCCTATTCCAATTTTTACAAAAGCGTGTCGGATATCTGCCTGTTGCAGATAAACTCTTCCTTCTTTCGCTGCAAGAATTGCTGCCTCATTCAAAAGATTTTCAAGATCTGCTCCTGTAAATCCTGCTGTTGTCTGTGCAATCTGCTTCAAATCAACATCATCACCAAGTGGTTTATTTTTGGAATGCACTTTCAAAATATCTTCTCTACCTTGCACATCTGGACGCCCTACCATAACGGTACGATCAAATCGTCCTGCACGCAAAATCGCTGGATCAAGAATATCTTTTCTATTGGTAGCTGCAATCACAATAATTCCTTCGTTAGCCCCAAAACCATCCATTTCTACCAGAAGCTGATTTAACGTTTGTTCACGCTCATCGTGTCCTCCTCCAAGTCCACTTCCTCTTTGTCTTCCAACTGCATCAATTTCATCAATAAAAACAATACATGGAGCGTTTTTCTTAGCATCTTGAAAAAGATCACGTACGCGTGATGCACCCACACCAACAAACATTTCCACAAAATCAGAACCTGAAATGCTAAAGAATGGAACTTTCGCTTCTCCTGCGACTGCCTTTGCAAGCAAGGTTTTACCTGTACCTGGAGGTCCTTCTAGCAACACACCTTTGGGAATTCTCGCTCCTACTTGAATGTATTTCTTTGGAGATTTCAAGAAATCTACAATTTCTTCCAGTTCCTCTTTTTCCTCTCTCAAGCCAGCCACATCCGCAAATGTTACTTTTTTATCTGCATCTGTTGTTAATCTTGCTCGGCTTTTTCCAAAATTCATTGCCTTATTATTAGCCCCACCATTTTGGCGATTCATAAGGAAAAATAAAAACATAACTCCGAAAAATGTAAGAAGAAGTGGCAATAAAATCGTTGAAATCCAAGAATCACGTGGAACATCAAGCATCCGATAATCCACTCGATCTTCCAATAGATTCTGTACCTCTTTTACATCAGATACATTCACTGTCTTCACTGTTTTTCCATCTTTTAAAGCAACCGTAACCACCCCGGTAGGCGCTATTTTATTCGGACGGATCAATACTTCATCTACATTCTCATTTTTCACTTCTTTGACAAAACTTTGGTATGTCATTTCCTGATTCTTCATCTGCATACGATTTGTTGTCCAAAGAACAAGAAATACAACAACTAAGAACGTAAGTAAGGCTGCTCCGCCCATACCTTTACTTTTTTTATTTTCCAATAATATGTTCTCCTTCCTACTCTACACCTTCTACTACACCGATGTATGGAAGGTTTCTATATTTTTGAGCATAATCAAGACCGTAACCAACTACAAATTCATCTGGAATTTCAAATCCTACATAATCAACCTTTACGTCTTTTTCTCTTCTCTCAGGTTTATCTAATAATGTGCACAAACGAATGCTGTTTGGATTGCGTTTTTTCAAAATGTCCATCAGATAATACAATGTTCTTCCTGAATCAATAATATCTTCTACGATCAGAACATCTTTGCCTTCTATAGATTCATCTAAATCTTTTGCAATACGTACTACTCCACTTGATTTTGTTCCATTTCCATAACTACTTACACTCATAAAATCTAACGATACTGGAACACTGATTCTCTTTGAAAGATCTACCATAAAGAATACTCCGCCTTTTAAAATGCAGATCATGTGAATTGATTTTCCTTCGTAATCTTTGCTAATCTGCTCGCCGAGTTCCTTTAGTCTCTTTGTCACTTCTTCTTCTGATACTAATACACTAATCTTTTCTGACATTCTCTTTTTCCTCCATCACTGTTATCTCAAGTATATTCTTCGTCGTTTTAACCACCTGGCACGCACTACTCATACGATAACCTACAATCCATATCACTTCTTCACCATCACAGATTAATGGAATCAGATTTCTCTGCTCTGCCGGTATTTTCTCATTAACAAAATAGGATTTTATCTTTTGTTTTTTTCCCATTTTATCAATCACGATATAGTCCCCTGTCCGTCTGCTTCTCACCGTCAGGTTACCCTTTATTATATCATAATCAAACCATTTCGTGTAGGGTTTTTGTGGGATCTCATCCATTATAATCTCATCTTTTTTGCGTATCAAACATTCAAGAATCAGATTCCTCTTTGGAAGATAAGTTTTTCCCGGAATATTGAGTGCAATCTCTTCTGTTTCTCCTTTTGTTTCCTCTTCTTTATGTTTCCTTTTTCTAAGTAATATTCCTCTGTAATTGCGAATTGCCTCCACTTCATATGGAAGATTCCTACTCTTTCCACATTGTTTCCCCATAAGTTGTGCCATCGCTTCGATGTGAGCCGAAGTAAGATTTCTTTGGGCACCTGCAATATCACTTAGGCATTTCTTTAAAACCATAGACTGAATCACTTGATGCAGCTTATCATAGTGTTCTTTGTCAATCTGCAATTCACCTTTTTCTGTTTGTTCCACGCAAAGATTCATAGCCTCTTGGGTTTGCACTTCCATGTAATCCCATACATCCCTCAATTGTTCCATTGTTTCATTCATATGCTGTATGGCATGCGAATTGACCTGCTGCTCTAACACAGGAAGAACCGCATGACGGATTTTATTTCTCGTATATTCCTGTTCATTATTGGTCTTATCTGTACACCATCCACATTGTTTGCTTTTTACAAATTCTTCTATTTGCGCTCGTGTCATGCAAAGGAGAGGACGGATTACATTCCCATTTACTGGACGAATTCCTCCCAATCCCTTTACTCCCGTACCTCTGGATATGTTCATCAAAAATGTTTCTGCATTGTCATTTTGATGATGTGCCATTGCAATTTTTGTTCCTTGTTCTTCCTCTAGGACTTGAAAAAATACTTCTCTTCTAACGTCACGACCTGCCTCCTCCACAGATTGTTTCCTATTTTTTGCAATCAATTCCACTTCTTTTCGAAAAACAATGCATCTTACATCCTGCGTTTTGCATAGATCTACCGTGAATTGCTCATCTGATAACGCATCTTCTCCTCGGATACAATGATTGACATGTACCGCAATAATCTCAATGTCATATTTTTTTCTTAGCTCCAACAGGACAAAAAGCAGGCATACCGAATCTGCTCCGCCCGATACCCCTGCGATAATTCTGTCTCCATTTTCAATCATATGATTTTTTTCAATAAACTGCTCTATTTTTTTCATCATACATCAACTATATCGAATTTTCCTTTTGAATGCAAGGTATTGTACTATCTCTCCCACATTCCAACCACGAGAACCGTCATATCATCCATTGGTGGTTTTTCATTCCAGTTCAATATTTGTTCTAAAATGTGATGCGCCAGATCTTTGGGGTTATGAATGTCTGTTCCTCGTATAATAGTTTCCAAAATAATCTCCTGTTCTCCAACAGGAAGAGCATCCATAATCCCATCCGTTACCATGATCACAAAATCTCCATCTTCCAATTGCCGAACAATCGAATCCAATTCGATCGTATGAAGAACTCCAATTGGCAAGCTGGTTGACGTAAGAAGTTCTACTTTGTCTTTCTTTTTGATAAAGGTAGAAGAAGCGCCTGCCTTAATAATTTCACACTCTCCGGTATAAAGGTCAAAAACACTTAAATCGATGGTTGAAAAACGAATTTCCTCTCGTCCCATTACCAACGTAGAATTAATCATTTGAATCGCCATTTTCTCTGGAAATCCTGCTTCTAAAAGTTCTTCCAACAGTTCTATTACCAATGTACTTTCCTTGCAAGCTTTTTCTCCTGATCCCATCCCATCAGAAAGAGCGACCCCTTGTCTTCCACCAGGAAGTTCCATCATTGTAAAGTTGTCCCCTGAAATTTGACTGCAGCCTTTTCCGATTTTTGCAATTCCTTGTAATGTATAATAAATAGGTCCTTCCATACAAACAATGGTCGTATATTCTCGTCCAACTATTGGATTGTTCACGTGATCCAAAATAAATTTCTTCCCAAGTGTTTCGGAGATTGCATGAATTACTTCTTTCATGGTCACACACTCTTTATTCATTGCACGCGCAATAACCTGAACTTCATACTTTCCATCTTTGTTAATAAGCAGAGTTACATTTAGCACTCGAAGTCCTAATTTTCTTAACGACTCCATTACCCGCTTTTCCATGCGCTCATCTACAAAAACACTGTCTTCTAGTTCTCTCGCCGTAACTTTAAGCATGTCTGCAAAGGTATTCATCTGTGCTGCACATCCTTCTCGACTTTGTGCCATTTTGTTCGTCCACATCATATTTTGTCTTGCTTCATGAAACGCTTCCAATGTTTCTCTTAAAAACCGAGGAGCTCGAATGCATTTTGCCTGCAAGTTTCTTTTTGTTTCTGTATTTAACTCATTCCCATATCGATCAATGGCGGAAAGCACCTCATATTCCATTTGACAAGTATGTACAATATTATCTTTCAGGCACCAGTCGCACTTTTCACATTTTTTGCACACCTTTTCCTTTACCTGTTCAAAGATAAGATCAATTTCCTCATTTGTAAAACATTTCTTTTTTTCTTCAAGCTCCATATAAATTTGAGATAAACGTTTCAAAGAATCTGAAAATTTTTCAATTTGGACTACATACGGACTTGTATGTAGTGCCTGTCCATCACTCATCTTTTCTCCCTCCTGTTCCCTTCTTCAAGTTGATATTACTTTTTCGGCAATAGAAAAGCCCCGGATCTTCCGGAGCTTCTCTTTTGTAATCGCTTTATTTCACTGGTTTAAATATAATTTCATCTGGATCAACAAGACCTAATTTTTCTTCTGCAATTTCTTTTTCAAATTCCTCTGTCTGTACATAGTCTTTTAATTCTTTAATTTCTTCTGCTCGTTGCTTCTGTGCATCAATTTGCGTTTGAAGTTCTTCTTGCTGCTGTTTATAAGCTTCTTTTTTCTTTTGGAGATTGATGGCATTGATTAAAAGTATTCCTACAAGAAAAACAAAGACAATGCTAACAAGCCCTGCACTTCGGCGATAGCGACCTAAGGCATAGCGACGTCTTTTCGGTCTTGCCTGTGTACGTTTTTGATTTTTCTTCATTTTTATCCACCCAACTTATTTGAATTTCTTACTCTTATTTTATCTTGTCTGGTTTCCCTTTTCAAGATTTTTCTTGCCTCTAAAATATCTTCTTCCTCTATAACAAAAATACCAAGCAATTCCAGTTCCTAAGAATATTCCGATCACAAAAAACCAACGAATACTTCCATTCGTAGTTCTATACATTTGCCGAAATAAATAAAGGGAAGTATAAAGCCAAAAAAGAATGTCTTCCAAATTCACAATCCATAATTTATGTGGAATCAGACATCGCACGAACTGTAAAAACTCATAGGAAAACATAAGAAACATTCCTGTCAGGACTGCATAAATAAAAACGAAAAATTCCCTTCCTACTTCAAACATATCGTTTCCCTATTTAAATAATTTTGCAAAAAAACCATCTTCTTGATGTGCCGCCTGATTTGCGCCAGAATATACAAAACTATCCACATTTCCTGCCAGATCCACTTCCCCTTTTTCTAGATTTAATCTATTTACATGAAGATCTGTACCTTTTACTGTTAATAGTCCTAATTCTGTTTGAAGCAACACTTCATTAAGATCAAATGAGATTACATCAACAACCCCTGTAACCATACCACTTTTTCGATTATTAAATACAACTTTGTGTGCCTTTGGCATCTGCCTTTCTTCCATAGCTATTCCCCTTTCACTATACTCTAATATGTATATGAAAAGAGAACTTTGATTATTCCTAAAGAAATGGAAAAGTATAGTTATAAATAGCGGAACATTTCCTTTGCTTCTTCTTTCTTTGTTGTTTCCTGAATCATAAGAACTTCTACTTTTACTGTTTTGGTTCCAAACTGAATCTCAATCATATCCCCTGCTTTTACTTTTACGGACGCTTTTGCTACCGCCCCGTTTACCATGACACGCCCAGCATCGCATGCCTCATTTGCCACTGTACGTCTTTTGATTAATCTTGAAACTTTTAAAAATTTATCTAACCGCATTTTTTCTCACTTTCTTATTTACAAAAAAGCACTTACAATGCGGACATCATAAGTGCTTTCACTTTGTTTTCTTAAATAATGGATAATACTTAAGCGTTTACAGCATCTTTTAATGCTTTTCCTGCTTTGAATTTTGGAGCCTTGCAAGCTGCAATACTCATAGTTTCTCCAGTGTGTGGATTTCTTCCTTCTCTTGCAGCTCTTTCACTAACTTCGAATGTTCCAAATCCTACTAACTGAATCTTTTCACCTTTTTTTAATTCTTCAGATACAACATCCATAAATGCTTTTAAAGCTTTTTCAGAATCCTTTTTAGAAATATCTGCTTTCTCAGCAATTGCTGCTATAAATTCTGTCTTATTCATAGGTAATTTCCTCCTTCTTTTTGTACTGGAATCTAATGTTATCCAGTTCAAAATATGCATAAAAACCCCTTAACTGCGGTTTTCCTTAAATATTGTTATAACTGTTTCCCTTATCTTTGTCAAGGATTTTATCTATATTTGAGCTTACAATCGCCTATATTCTATAATTTTTATAGTCTATTTCTACTCTCACTGCACAAATTATAACATTTTGTTGATCATTGAAAGAACTTCTTTTCCCATGTTTTCTGATTTCTCATCTGCATCTTTAAGAGAAGTTCCCTTAACTCCGTAGTAGAATTTCACCTTTGGTTCTGTTCCAGAAGGTCTTACGCATAACCATGCATCCTCTGTAAGATCATAATAAAGAACATTGGAATTTGGAAGTCCGGTGGTTGTAACCTCTCCAGTCTCCAGATCCTTAATTGTATCTGCTTTATAATCTCTTGCTTTGACTACTTTATATCCTGCAATCTGAGTTGGTGGATTTTTGCGTAATGTTTCAAGAATCTCCTGGATTTTTTCAAGTCCTTCAATTCCTTTTAAAGTGATTGCCTGAATCCCATCTTTATAATATCCATATCGCTCATACAAATCGATCATTGCATCCCAAAGTGTCATATCTTTCGTCTTATAATAAGCTGCTGCTTCACAAAGTGCCATCGTAGCCACGATCGCATCTTTATCTCTGGCATGTGTTCCGATCAAACATCCATAACTTTCCTCAAAACCGAATAAATAGTTTCCTTTTCCCGTTGTTTCAAATCCAAGGATCTGTTGTCCTATATATTTGAATCCTGTAAGAACTTCAATCAGTCCTGCGTGGTAATACTTGGCAATGGCATCTGCCATATTAGAAGTTACAATTGTCTTAATCAGATATCCATCCTCTGGAAGTCCCTGCAATTCTTTTCTCTGTCCAATCTCATAGTCTGCAAGCAAGCATCCTGACATATTTCCTGTTAAGTCATGATACTCCCCATTTTTATCTTTTACACGCACTCCAAGACGATCGGCATCTGGATCTGTTGCAAGTACGATATCTGCGTCCACTTCCTTGGCAAGTTTTAATCCTAATGTAAAGGCTTCTTCTGCCTCTGGATTTGGATAAGAAACCGTAGGGAAGTCACCATCTGGAAGTTCCTGCTCTTTTACAACATAAACATTCTCAAATCCCAATTCTTTTAAAATACGGCGCGCTGGAATATTTCCTGTTCCGTGAAGCGGACTGTACACGATTTTCAGATCTTTTCCAACTGCGTCAATCGCATCTTGGTGAAGAATCTGTTTTTTTAATTCCGCAATGTATGCATCATCAATTTCTTTCCCAATTACTTCATAAAGCCCCGCCACTTTCGCATCTTCTAAGCTCATGCTCTTCATGGTCGTGTAATCTTCCACCCCTTTGACTTCTGCCATAATTCCTTTATCATGTGGTGGCGTAATCTGTGCCCCATCTTCCCAGTACACTTTGTATCCGTTATATTCTGGTGGATTGTGACTTGCTGTGATATTGATTCCTGCAATACATCCTAATTTTCTAACCGCAAAAGATAATTCTGGGGTTGGTCTTAATGATTCAAATATATACGCTTTGATTCCATTTGCTGCCAAGCATAATGCCGCTTCCTGGGCAAACTCTGGAGACATACGACGTGAATCATACGCAATAGCAACACCTTTGCTTTCGTTGCCACTTTTCACAATATAGTTTGCCAATCCTTGTGTTGCTTTTCTTACTGTGTAAATATTCATTCGATTGGTACCTGCACCAATAATTCCTCTTAATCCTGCCGTACCAAATTCAAGATCTGTATAAAAACGTTCTTTAATCTCATTTTCATCATCTTTGATGTTTCTAAGTTCTTCTTTGGTTATTTCATCAAAATAAGTATTTTCCAACCATTCTTCATATCTTTTTTTGTATTCCATTTTGGTACCTCCTACTTCATACTGTGTCCTCATTATACAACAGGCTGTCATAAATGAAAAGCAAATATCTCGTTTAAAAATTTTATCCTCTCGTCCGTCTGCTCAATTACAACTTCAAGTTTTTCTACATTTTTTTCTGGTATCCATGCCTTATTTGAATGATAATATGTACTAGCCATCTTCCAGAATTTTTCAGGATATGCAAGGCAAAGTGCAAGATATTCCCTTTCATTTTTTTGTAGTTTTCTTTCCTTGTCATACGTTTGTATCATAGCATTTCCTAGTTCATAATCCCACTGATTTTTTTCCAGCACTTTTCGCATAAAATAATAGAGATCATGAACTTGCACATCTATTCTGACATGTTCAAAATTTGTAATGACTGCCCCTGTTGCTGTAAATAGAATATTATGATAATTATAATCTCCATGGATTAATGTTTTTTCTTCTACACTTTTTCTATAAAGCTCGTTACAGCCAAAACTTTTTAATTTTTCAGTTATTTCCTCCGCCAGACGAAACATTCGTTCAAAGTTCTCCAAATAAAGAAATTCAAAACTTCCTTTCGAAACTCTTTTTCGAATATAATTCCTTACTTTTTTCATTTCACGATTATGTCTTACAAATTCTTCCTGCAACGACCGACCAACCAACGGCTTTAAAACCAGTTCTTGATCATTTGATTGCTCTAAACACTGCACTTCATGAAACGTCCAGCCTTTATGGAGTTGAGCCAGTTCTGAGACTGCACGAAGTATTTCCGTTTGATCAGTAACATCACACTCTTTTCCTATAAACCAGTTTTTCATCATATAATTTTTTCCATAACGAGAAGTGGTGATCAACTTTCCTTCTTTGTTATAGATTGGGAGATCTGATTTTATTTTTTTTGTTTTTTCAAGTTCTTCTAAAATTTGATACATGAAAAGGGCACGCCTGTCTGAAACTTTCGTTTCTTTTAACAGCATCGTACCCTCTTTTGTATCGCAAAAAAACGCACCCCTTACCTTGCGGGTGCCTTTGATTCCTAATTCATATTGGTCTAAAATCTCTAATTCATATTCTTTCATGGCTGCCCCCTGTTTCTACAATTCATAACTCTTTTTAATGTATGAAGGGGACAGCTATTGTATGCTATATCTCTAGCTTTTCCTTTACATATCCTAATAATTTTTCTTTTGTATTCATGTCAGGATAATCAATGACAAATTCTAGTAGTTCCGAGAGCATCTCGCCCATCTGACGTCCAGGTTGCATGCCCAGTTCTTTTAATTCTGTGCCTGTAATAGCCAACTGTCTTAATGTAACGCAATCATCATTTAAGATTGTTTCCTGGTACAATTCTCTCATTGCAATGATATTCTCAATCTTTTCTCGTCTTTTGTATGGACTTTGTGCTTTTACATCCGCCATTCGAACTGCTAAATAATATGGGAACAACTCTACTCCAATCCGGTTCATTGCACGACGGACATTTTGCGGCGTAGCTTCAATCCTATAATCATGATAGCATACCAATTTTGTAACTTTTTTAATGGTATCGTTATCAAATTTTAAACGCCTTAACACGGTTCTTGCAATTTCTTCACTGACAATTGCATGTCCTTTGAAGTGATCCACGCCTTTTTCATCTGTGGTCTTCATCATTGGTTTTCCCATATCATGGAACAACATAACAAGACGAAGTATTTTATCTTTTTTTACACTTCTTAACGCCTGTAACGTATGATCTGCAACGTCATACTGGTGATGTGGTGTGTGTTGTGTTACACCAACCATAGCATCCCACTCTGGCAAAATCACCTTTGTAATTCCAAGGGAATAGGCATCCTGAAGCATCTCCGGATGATCAGAAGTCAGTAGTTTTACAAGCTCGGCCTGTATTCTTTCTGCACTAATATTAATAAGATTTGGGGCCAGATGTTCAATTGCTCTTGCCGTCATTGGCTCTATCTTGCATGCTAACTGAGCAGAAAATCGTACTGCACGAAGAATTCGAAGTGCATCTTCTGAAAATCTTTCCATCGGATTCCCCACACAACGAACCAAATGATGATTCAAATCTTTCATTCCACCAAAAATATCTACGAGACGAACTTCATCATTATATGCCATTGCATTGATTGTAAAGTCTCTACGCTTTAAATCTTCTTCAAGATTTTTTGTAAAAGTAACTTCCTTTGGATGGCGACTATCATCGTACTGACCATCTATGCGATAAGTTGTTACCTCATACCCTTCTTTTCCAATCATAACCGTCACAGTTCCATGCTCAATTCCAGTATCAACGGTTCTAGAAAAAAGTTCTTTAATTTCTTCTGGTTTGGCAGAAGTTGTAATATCCCAGTCTTCTGGTTCTCTGCAAAGGATAGAATCTCTGACACATCCTCCGACTGCATATGCTTCATATCCGTGCATTTGAAGATTACTGATAATCGAAACCACATTGTTTGGTAAATCTATTTTCATATGCTTGTCCTTTCAATATCCATTTCACGTCTTTGACAAGTAAATATTATAACTTGTCGTGGCTGTTCTCTCAACCATTTTAAAGTAGTTTTTAATCTTTTATCATCATAAAAAGCAAAAGCTTCATCAAAGATAAGTGGGAAAGGCTCCTCAAATAAAATGTCTGTAACAGCCATTCGAAGTGCAAAATAAATCTGTTCCACTGTTCCTACAGAAACTCGTTCCACCGGGATTCTCCTTCCTTCATAGAGCAAGGACATTTTCATATCGTTGTCAACAAACAAATCTTTATATTTGCCCTCTGTTATGGTTTCCAATATGTGAGATGCCTGTCGATTTAAAACACCACCAAAACCACTACTCATTTTTTCGACTGCTTCGCTCATCTTCTGTTCAGCAAATTCCACTGCCTTTCCTTTATGTTCCAGTATTTTTTCTTGTTCATCTGGCTCTTTTAATTCTTCAATCTGTTCTAAAAGATTTTGGTACTGTACTGCTTTTTCTTTCTTTTCTTCTAAAATATGTGCCTCTCTCCATTTTTGCTTTCTAATTTGTTCTTTTAAATTTTCTGCAGTAGTCTCCTTTTGTAAAGAATCCTTTTTATCCCTTCTTCTTTTTTTCTTTTGGATAGTCCCTGCGGCAAAACCTACCACTCCAAAGACCAAAAGTGCCACTACACCTATGAAAAGACCACTTCCTTGAGGAAGGATCTGGCAGATACCAAGAAAGAAAAGGAGGATGCCCATAGCCATACAGCCTCCGCCTGCCAGGAGAAATGGAGACCTTTTTTTCTGTTCTTTTGCTACATACAAAGCATGAAATGTTTGCTTTTGTTTTTGCAATTCTATTTTACATTCTTCTAAATCTTTGTCTAATTTTTCCAGTTCTCTTGAAATATACAAACATTCATTCTCTAATAATTCTTTCTTTTTTTCTCGCTTTTGGCGAAACAATCTTTTTTCTTTGTCTAGCATTTTCTTTTTTTCATGAAGCTTTTGAAATGCTTTTGAAATATCTAGACTCCCACTTCCTGTCTCATAATAGTTAGACGCATAATTATTAAGTTCTTCCGCTAATTCAGCACCCGGCTTTGCGCAAAGCTGACCTACTGAAATGGTACTTTCAAAATTTTTCTTTGTAAGTCCATCAAGCAACATTTCCAGATCTCCATCTTCTACAGATAATTCCTCCCCATCATCTTCACAAAGTAAAATAGCCCTTTTGGTGTATCGATCAAAATTTCTTTCCAAACGAAATGTTTTCCCGCCACTTGTAAATCGCATTACCCCGGCGTAATAATTCGGATTTTCCCATGGCTCATATTTACTAAATTCATCAAAAAGTGCAGCTCTTCCTCTGCCTCGCTCCATTCCAAAAAGCATTGCCTTAATAAAAGCATAAATGGTAGACTTTCCGTATTCATTTTCTCCATAGAAAATATTTACTCCCTCTTCCAGGAAAAAATGTCTATCTGAAAATTTCCCAAAATTCTTGATATGTAATTCCTTTATTTCCATATTTTTCTCTTTCCACTAATCTAAAAGTGCGCGTATTCCTTCTTGTAGTGCCAAAAACTCTACACTATCCTTCTCGCATTTTCCTATACTTTCTATGAAATACCCAATCAGATTCTCTTTGTTTTCATAATATAGTTTCTCATAATCAAAAGCCGGGAATGTTTCATCTATAACTTCCAAGATATTGTTGTAAACATCCAAACCTTCTGTTTCAAATTGAATATCTACATCCCGTTCTCCCACTAATATGATTTTGAAAATATTGTGTATCCCTTGTTTTTCTATTTCACGTTTTACAAATTCTTTTAAACTACCATTTGTCATACGCTCATCAACAGAAATTTTCAAATGGATGTATTGTCTAGATGCGAAAGGTACAAACTCAATTTTTACACCTGTTCTCGTAATTTCTCCTCGAATATACCCGTGTTCTCCCACATCGTTTTTATCGATGGGTTCTAATGCCCCTGGATAAGCTGCTTTATTTTCTAACAGAATCTGTGGTTTGTGAATATGACCAAGTGCAATATAATCAAATCCACTTCTTTCCAGCACCTCTTTTCGAATTGGTATATGTTTTTCATCACCGCCATGTGCCAAAAGAATTTCTGTTTCTTGATATCCCGGTGCTTTTACTGAGTATCTTTCTTCTTTTATTTCCTTCGCATAATAGCTAAATCCATAAACTGCAAGATTAAATTCATCAAATTCCACATACTCCATATTTTGTCCAAATAAAGGATACACGTTTTCACTCCATGGAAAATTGCGATAAAAACAGTCTTTCTTCATATAATCATGGTTTCCTGCGATCAAAACTACTTTTGTATGCGATAAGGTCGAAAAAAGAAAATCAACTTCTTTTAAATCCTTCCTTAAGGGTTGCCGGTGAAATAAATCTCCTGCAATAAACAAAAAGTCCATTCGTTCTTTTTCACAGATTTCAATTGTTTTTCTGAAAGTTTCCCACAGTTCTTTTGGTCTATGTTCACTATAAGCTTTTCCTGAATCGGGAGATGCACCTAAATGCACATCCGCTATATGAATAAATTTCATCTTCCCTCTCCTTGTCTTTCAAGCCAGAAAAGGACGTAACATTCCACATCGTTACGTCCTTTTGTATCTTTCTATACAATGTCTTTGTCCACTGTATACTTTATCTTTTTTTATAAATCACAGTTATTAACTGTTCTTGGGAATGGGATCACGTCACGGATATTTGACATTCCTGTAAGATACATTACGCATCTTTCAAAGCCAAGTCCAAATCCTGCATGTCTTGTAGAACCATATTTTCTAAGGTCAAGGTAGAACTTATAATCTTCTTCTGAAAGATTCATTTCCTTCATTCTTTCACAAAGTTTTTCGTAATCATCTTCTCTTTGGCTTCCTCCGATGATTTCTCCAATTCCCGGTACTAAACAGTCAACTGCTGCAACTGTCTTTCCATCTTCATTAAGCTTCATGTAAAATGCTTTGATTTCTTTTGGATAATCTGTAACAAAAACAGGGCGTTTAAATATATTCTCTGTCAAGTAGCGCTCATGCTCTGTCTGAAGATCCACTCCCCAAGATACTTTATACTCAAACTTGTCATTGTTCTCTTCAAGAAGTTTCACTGCGTCTGTATAAGAAACTCTTGCAAAATCAGATTCAACAACATTTTTCAATCTGTCAAGAAGTCCTTTATCTACGAAAGAATTGAAGAAGTTCATTTCTTCTGGCGCATTTTCTAGCACATAAGAAATAACATACTTCAACATATCCTCTGCTAAATCCATATCATCTTCAAGATCAGCAAAAGCAATCTCTGGCTCAATCATCCAAAATTCTGCTGCATGACGTGTTGTATTTGAGTTTTCTGCACGGAAAGTTGGTCCAAATGTGTAAATGCTTCTAAATGCCTGCGCAAACGTCTCTCCATTTAACTGACCACTTACGGTAAGGCTTGTCTCTTTTCCAAAGAAATCCTGACTATAATCAACACTTCCATCCTCTTTTTTCGGAACATTGTCCATATCAAGCGTTGTTACTTTAAACATTTCTCCAGCACCTTCACAGTCACTTGCTGTGATCAGTGGAGTATGCACATACACAAATCCTCTCTCTTGGAAAAACTGATGAATTGCATAAGCAATAAGAGAACGCACTCTAAAAACTGCCTGGAATGTGTTTGTTCTAGGGCGAAGATGTGAGATTGTTCTTAAATACTCAAAACTATGGCGTTTTTTCTGTAATGGGTAATCCGGAGCAGATGCACCTTCCACAATTACTTCTTCTGCCTGAATTTCAAATGGTTGTTTTGCTTGTGGAGTCGCTACAAGAGTACCTCGAACAATAATTGCAGCACCTACATTTTGTTTTGAGATTTCTTCGAAATTTTCCATTTTATCATGGTAAACAACTTGAAGCGGTTCAAAATAAGACCCATCATTTACAACAATAAATCCAAATGTCTTGGAATCACGAATACTACGAATCCATCCACCAACTTCTACTTCTCTATCCAAATATGCTTCTCTGTTTTTAAATAATTCACGAATTGTAATTAAGTCCATATATTTTACTCCTTGTTTCTTACAACTTTAACATTATTTCTATTATAACACTGAAAGCCTTAAAAAAACAATATTGAAGTTTATTTTTGTACGCTTGCTTTTTCGGATAGCCCATGCTATACTACAAAACTGTGTAAAGCCCACAAAAACCAAGGTCTTATCGGGCTTTCGGCGATTCCCGCCGTAAAATGAATCGTGTGTTCGTGACCTTCCACACGTAAAACAAAACTAAAGGAGAATT
>JARHYE010000004.1 GCA_029258605.1 Ruminococcus sp. | reverse complement strand
GTGTAAGTGGTATTTTATCTTCAATCTCTACTCCTTCTACCCCAAGATCCATTAGCATACTACTGACAATGTCCTCTGCCTGTGTTACTGTTTTTAATCTAAATTTCTGCCATTTCATAATTATAATCCCTCCTGAAATTAACCGCCAATACTAGACATTTTGCGTTGCTCCATTTGCTTTGTATCGCACATACGTCCTTCATTTTCACTATTTTTAAATTGATGGCTACGTGGTTTTCTATAGATTGTTTCTTTGATCGCCTCAAAAATCTCTTGATCTGATTTTCCACTTCTTAATAGTTCTTTTAAATCTTTCCCGGTTGAATATTGAAGGCATGGCTTCAGAAAGCCATCCGCTGTCAACCTAACCCTGTTACATTCGTCACAAAATTGATGCGATACCGCACTGATAAACCCAATTTTCCCTTTAAATCCTGGAAACTGTTTATAAACCGCAGGACCATTCCCAAATTTTCCAACCAAACTGGTCGCCTCTCCAAATGCCTGTACCAAACAATCATAAACAATCTTTTGGCTTCCATTTGGATCGCTTTGACCAATTCCAATAGGCATCATTTCAATAAATCTTACATCTACTGGTTTTTCTTTGGCAAAGGCTGCAAGTTTCTTCCATTGCTCTTCATTTTTTCCTAACAAGGTTACACAATTAATCTTCACTTTTAACTGAGGATACGAAAGAGCTGCTTCTAGTCCTTTCAATGCCTCTTCCAACTGATCACGTCTTGTCAGTTCTTCGTATTGTGCTCTATCCAATGTGTCTAAACTGATATTTACAGCAGTTAGTCCCGCCTCTACCAATTCATGAATCTGATTTTCTAAGAGCACTCCATTGGTTGTTAATGTCACATCCTCTATTCCATCTATGCTTCTTAGCCTTCTTAGCAGTGAACTAAGTCCTTTTCGAACCAATGGTTCCCCACCTGTAAGTTTTATTTTGGAGATCCCCATCTTAGCGCATAACCGAACCACTCTTTCGATCTCGTCATAACTTAAAATCTGTGCATGCTCTAAAAGTTCCACTCCATCTTCTGGCATGCAATATCTGCATCTTAAATTGCATCTGTCTGTAACCGATACACGCAAATATTCAATCCTTCGTCCATATTGATCTAACACTTTCCTTAACTACTCCTTGAACTAATCCCTATCTTTTTATTTCTATTTCTCTTTTGACTCGTGGAAATATGTTCCACTTTTTCCCCCTGTTTTCTTGCAAAGATAAATTTCTTGTATTTCCATCGATTTATCCAATGCCTTACACATATCGTACACCGTTAACAATGCAGTGCTTACTCCTGTGAGTGCTTCCATTTCTACCCCTGTTTTTCCCGTAACTTTCACTGTACAAAAACATTGAACCGCATACTCTTCTGGAAGTAATTTAAACGTAACGCTACAATTTGATATCGGCAAAATATGGCACATTGGAATCAATTCAAATGTACGTTTCGCCCCCATAATTCCTGCAGTTGTTGCAACTCCAAGTACGTCCCCTTTTCCTACTGTTCCAGCACAAATCGCCTCATATACTTCCTGGTTCACAACAATCTTCCCCGTTGCTGTTGCTTCACGCACGGTATCATTTTTTTCTGTCACATCGACCATAAATGCGGTTCCATTTTCATCAAAATGAGTCAGCCCCATGTCGTTCTCCTTTCCCATATCGCTCTATATTCCGTCAAAAATCTTAACTTTTATTTTACCATATGAAAAATATTATGTAAATCTGCTTTTACTCTTCTTTTAAGGACAACGTATGTACATTCACGCCATTTACTTCTACATATTCATCTACTGCGATCACAAGGCATTTTCTTCCATTGATCATTTGTGCTTCTACAAGATCCATTCTTTCTGGATTGACTTTAATTTCAATATCCGGTGTTTTAATTTGGAATTTTCTTGTTTCTGTAATATTCGTTGCTTGAAGAGAAGATTTTTCCCCTGCTGCTTCTTCAAATTTTTGATCAAAACTTTCCATTTTTTCATTTGAGACACCACTCTGCTCAAAAATTTTCTTTACATCTGTTTGATCCAACTCGAGTGGTTCTGGTTCATCTTTATGAGCAACGATCATCTCATTGATCGTTTCATGAATATTTCGTACCGTGTCATAATCCGATTCTTCTCCCAGTGTATCTTCGATAATCATTTGAAATGTCTCTTTTTGAAAATCTGCCGACATTGGAAGCTTTGCACCTAACACATTGCTAATGAATTCTTCTTGGAGATCTTTCGTCTTTTTTGTATAGTAAAGAACCCCATGAAGATCACTGTTTCGGTCTGTAAATGCTGGAAATAGGAATCCTTTTTCTGGCTGATCAACTACCCAGTCTCGAATACGATCTTGCATTCGATTATCCTGCGCATTATAACTTAATCCCGGCTTGGATAGCGCTACTGGACATAAACTGCACAAAAGGAATTCATAAACATCATCGGATGCGTCAAACATCTCTAATCCATCCGATGACTTTCCAGGAATATCATACATACCGTGAATCAAAATAATATAGTAATTTGCCTCATACTGATAATGCTCAATCACTTTGTCATAAAACTCTTCCAGAATCATATCATCTTCTAATTTACTATTTCTTAATTTCATGAGAAACTCTTGAGTGCCTCCTGGCATTTCTGCTTCGATTGGAAATTGCATATTGAGCATATTTTTTCCAATTGTACCAGATAGCGTTTTTTTGAAAATATCGAAATACTTAAAGGTTTCTTCCTCTGGAAGTGATAGAAAGGCTTCTTTTGATTCCATCTTTTTTTCTTTTTCGTGATCTACATAACAACCACAAATTCGTGTAATCGCACAATTCGCAGGTGTAAATTGTTTTCTTATTTCCAAAACTTCCTTTTTATTCATAACTCGTCTCTCTTTCTATTCTTACACTAATTTTGTTGTCCATTTAGAGCAATCCCATACTTCCTGTACCACATCCTGATAAAATTCCGGTTCATGGCAAATAAGTAAAAGGGTTCCTTTATATTCTTTCAATGCTTCTTTTAAAGACTCTTTCGCATCTACATCTAAATGGTTGGTTGGCTCATCTAGAAACAATACATTTGTTTCCCGATTTAACAGTTTGCATAATCTTACTTTTGCCTGTTCCCCACCACTTAACACACGCACTTGACTTTCAATATGCTTTGTTGTTAATCCACATTTTGCAAGAGCTGACCGTACCTCATATTGCGTAAAAGAAGGAAATTCACTCCAGATTTCTTCAATACAAGTGGATTTATTTTTTCCATCACTTTCTTGTTCAAAATATCCCACTTGAATATTTTCTCCTAATTCACAAACCCCACCTAGTGGTTTTACAATCCCTAACATACTGCGTATCAGTGTTGTCTTTCCAATTCCATTGGCTCCCGTAAGAGCAATTTTTTGACCTCTCTCTACACAAAGGTTTAACGGTTTTGACAACGGTTCCTCATATCCGATTACAAATTCCTTTGTATCTACTACATATTTTCCTGGTGTTCGTCCTTGTTTAAAATGAAACTCTGGCTTTGGTCTCTCGGCTGCCAATTCAATAATGTCCATCTTATCTAATTTTTTCTGTCTGGACATGGCCATATTCCTTGTAGACACTCTTGCCTTATTTCTAGCTACAAAATCTTTTAATTGATTTATTTCCTGTTGTTGTTTTTTGTAGGCTGCTTCCAGCTGGTTTTTCTTAACTTCATATACTCTTTGAAAATCCTCATAATTTCCAACATATCGATCCAGTTTCTGATTCTCCATATGATAAATAAGATTTACAACTTCATCCAAAAATGGAATGTCATGAGAAATTAAGATAAACGCATTCTCATATTCCAAAAGATATCGTTTCAGCCAATCAATATGCTCTTCATCTAGATAGTTGGTAGGCTCATCTAAAAGAAGGATGTCCGGTTTTTCGAGAAGTAATTTCCCAAGCAAAACTCTTGTTCTTTGCCCTCCACTTAAATCCGTTACATCACGATCAAGCCCGATGTCCAACAATCCAAAAGCACGCGCAACCTCTTCTACTTTTGCATCAATGATATAGAAATCATGCATCGTCAATGTATCTTGAATGGTTCCAAGCTCTTCCATCATTTTTTCCATTTCCACTTCATCTGCTTCCCCTAACTGATCACAGATACGATTCATTCGTTCTTCTAATGTGAATAAATGAGAAAAGGCAGATCGCAACACTTCCTGTATCGTCATTCCCTTTTCCAATACTGTATGCTGATCAAGATATCCTACACGAACATTTTTTGCCCATTCAATTTTCCCTTCATCTGGCCTTAATTTTCCCGTCACAATATTCATAAAGGTGGATTTTCCTTCCCCATTGGCTCCTATTAATCCAATATGTTCCCCCTTTAAAAGTCGAAAAGATACATCATCAAAAATCGCACGATCCCCAAATCCATGTGAAAGATGCTCTACATTTAATATACTCATTTTCAAAACTCCTTTATATTTTCACTTTCAATTATCTTCTATTAAATCACGTGTCTCGTTTGCTATTATAAACGGAATTTTATAATTCCTCAACAACAACTCTCTTAGATTATGTTATAATCATTTTGTAGGAGGAATTGTTATGATTGATAAAACTTTTATTCCTGTTGGAGGATTAAAAAAAGAACCTTATTCTGGATGTCACAATGGTATGCGTTACTTTTTTCAGGCAGATGATCAAAAAACAAACTTCATAGTCACAGTTTATCCAGAACCTTGGTCTCTTGATAAAACAGATGATAAAAACAAAACAAGTGCCACATTTCCAATTTCAGAGGAAGGGATGGACGAAGCAATCGCATGGTTATTCAAGATGTATGACGAAAAGAAAGAGTTTTGGAATGACTCTTTAAAAAACGCAATGCACATTGTCTGCAACGATTAGTTTTCTCACAGAAACTGACAGACACATCTTCTCTTGTTTGTCAGTTTCATTTATTTGTATTGCTTATAAACATTTATTCGTTTTCGTACATTTTTCACAAATTATATTCATATATTTTCTTATACGCACAACAACTTCACCACTTTTTCCCAAAAAACAATTGCTTTTTTTTCAATAATAGTGTATTGTATTAATATAATTCTTATGAAATTTATAAAAATTTAATATTAACGTCAGATTGTAATTTATATAAGTTCATAATTGGTTGAACGTCTCTACCAGCTACCGTAATAGCTGTCTATAAATTTCCGTTTTATGGTACATTTTTATTTATCTGATGTACCCGGAATAATGGACATTTTGCGGGGCTTTTTTTATTGTTTCATTTTAGGAATACACTGCATATATTACAAATATATGGATACAATTGCAGCCATCTTCCATATCATTAAGCAGTGGAAAGAAAGGAGGATCGGATTTCATTTCTGCAAATTTAGCAGACCTTTGGTTCGATGACTGTTTTATATCAAATAACATTAACTAACTCAGTTGGGAATCGTAATCCCCTTGAGTGGAGGTAGGAGGGAAACTATGAACTTAGACAAAATATTTCACTTAAAAGAACACGGCACCGACCTAAAAACCGAGATTATTGCTGGTATAACAACCTTTATGACCATGGCTTACATTTTAGCTGTAAACCCGAATATTCTAGCTGAATCCGGTATGGATCGAGGTGCGGTATTTACAGCAACCGCATTGGCAGCTTTCATCGCAACTTGCTTAATGGCATTGTTATCAAACTATCCATTTGTTCTTGCACCAGGTATGGGACTTAACGCATATTTTACATACACGGTTGTATTTGGAATGGGTTACACATGGCAGATGGCATTGGCAGCTGTTTTCATTGAAGGTATTATCTTTATTCTTTTGTCACTTACAAATGTCAGAGAAGCAATCTTCAATGCAATTCCAATGAACTTAAAACACGCTGTTTCTGTTGGTATTGGTCTTTTCATTACATTCATTGGTCTCCAAAATGCAAAGATTGTTGTAGAAAATCCTGCAACAAAAGTTGGAATGTTTTCTTTTAAAGCTTGTATTGCTGATGGAACTTTCCGAACAGTTGGAATCACTGTTCTTCTTGCATTACTTGGTATTCTAATCACAGGTATTCTTTTGGCTTTGAATGTAAAAGGTAATATTCTCTGGGGTATCTTAATTACATGGGCTCTTGGAATTGTCTGTGAGTTAACTGGTTTATACCAACCAAACCCAGAACTTGGAATGTTTAGTGTTATTCCTGATTTTTCAGCAGGTATTGCTGTTCCAAGTCTTGCTCCAACCTTTATGCAAATGGACTTTTCCAAAGTCTTCACTATGGATTTCTTAGTAATTATGTTTGCATTCTTGTTTGTTGATATGTTCGATACTCTTGGAACATTGATTGGTGTTGCTTCAAAAGCTGATCTTCTTGATGCAGACGGAAAACTTCCAAAAATCCGTGGAGCATTGTTATCTGATGCTATTGGTACTTCTGTAGGTGCTATGCTTGGTACTTCTACAACTACAACATTTGTAGAAAGTGCTTCTGGTGTTGCTGATGGTGGTCGTACTGGTCTTACAGGTATTGTTGCAGCTATTTTATTTGGATTATCATTGTTCTTATCCCCAATCTTCTTAGCAATTCCTGGTTGGGCTACTGCACCAGCATTGATCATTGTAGGATTTTTGATGATGACTTCTATTACAAAAATTGACTTTGAAGATTTAACAGAAGCAATTCCTGCATTTATCTGTATTATTGCTATGCCATTTATGTACAGCATTTCTGAAGGTATTGCAATGGGTATCATCACATACGTAGTATTAAACCTTGTTACTGGAAAATTTAAAGAGAAAAAGATCAATGCATTGATGTATATTCTCGCGATTGTATTTGTACTAAAATACATTTTGGTTTAGAAAGATTTTCTAAATAAAAAGCATTAAAAAATGACCAGCTTCGTTAAATCGAAACTGGTCATTTCTTTTACTCACAATATTCCGGAAAATAAGTTTCAAACAATTCATTTCCATACAATTGCATTTCTCTTTGCATTTTATTAAATCGTTCTATGAGAGAAAGCCCTTTGGGCGTTACTCCACATTTTCCTCCTTTGGTTCCTCCATGAAATCTTACAATCAAATCTTCCTTCAATAAGGCTTCTGCTCTATTTATGATTTTCCACCCTTTGCTGTATGACATTCCCATTTGCTGGCAAGCTTCTTTCATAGAGCCTTTCTGCTCTATAAATTCTAATAACCGTACAAGTCCTGGTCCTAATACTGGATCTTCATCACAAATTTTGATCTTTACATCTAATTTCATACGATCACCTTTTTCAC
>JARHYE010000001.1 GCA_029258605.1 Ruminococcus sp. | reverse complement strand
ATCCCTTTACTGTTTCATTACTTTCGTAATGGGTGCATCTTAAAGATGCTGTTCTTAAAAATAATCTCTTAAAGAAATTTTCAAGGATCTGTTGTCTATTGTTTAATTATCAAGGTTCTTTGCTGTTCGTTCTTGAATCAGCTCGTTTATTATATCATGTCGAGTTTTGTTTGTCAAGAACTTTTTTTATTTTTTTCATTCTTTCGAATGACTTGTTCTTTTTCAGCAACTCGTTCATTATATCATATCAAGTTTGCCTTGTCAAGAACTTTTTAAATTTTATTTTTCATCGTTTTAAACGATGTTGCTGTTTCTTGCGAATCAGCTTGTTAATAATATCATTTTTATTTCAAGTTGTCAACACTTTTCTACAAGTTTTTTCAACTTTTTCATTTTTCTTTTTTCATCACCATAGCAGTCGAAATCCAATTCACATGATCTACAGTTTTGAAAAACGGAGAAGGAGGGATTTGAACCCTCGCGCCGCTATTAACGACCTACTCCCTTTCCAGGGGAGCCCCTTCGGCCAGCTTGGGTACTTCTCCAAAATGTCCGTTATTTAATATACACGATATTTCACTTCTTGTCTAGTCTTTTTTTCTTCTTTTTTCTTTTTATCTTTGTAGGACATAGAAACAAAAAAGGAACTTGATTTCCAAGTTCCTTTTGACGGAGAGGGTGGGATTCGAACCCACGCGCCCTTGCGGACAAACGGTTTTCAAGACCGCCTCGTTATGACCACTTCGATACCTCTCCATGTATTTTGTTTTGTTGCGTCACCAACAACAATATGTATACTATCACAACTCTTTTATATTGTCAACCGTTTTTTCAAACTTTTTTATTTTAATTTAAAAAAGCTTTTGCTACTAATAAATCTTCTGGAGTTGTAATCTTAATATTACGATAAGACCCTTCTACAAATTTAATTGGATAATGTAACATCTCTTCTACTACCATGGCGTCATCTGTAATGAGTGGGTTTTCACATTTCATTAAGCAACAATATGCCTCTTTGATCAAATTCGTTTCAAACACTTGAGGTGTCTGTACAATCCACACTTTGCTCCTAGGCGGTGTACTTTCAACATATCCTTTTTCGTCTGCAATTTTAACCGTATCCTTTACCGGCATCCCCATCACACACGCTTTGCTACTTTTCACTTCTTCATAGGCACGTTGGATCATTTCCACTGTTAAAAAAGGACGTGCTCCATCATGAATGAAGGTATAATCCGAGTGTTCGATCCGGGAGAGTCCATGAAAAACAGAGTGGTAGCGTTCTTTTCCTCCAGCGACAATTTTAGTCACTTTCTGTAATTGATACCTTTCCACAATCTCTTTCTTACAATATTCTTCTTCTCCAACCCCTGTCACAAGGATAACTTCATCGATACATTCTGCATTTTCAAATGCATTTAGAGAATAATACAGCACTGGTTTCCCTTCCAGCTCTAGATATTGCTTATGAACTTTTGTCCCCATTCTTTTTCCGCTCCCTGCTGCCAGTACGATCGCAGTGCAATGTATTTTCTCCATCTTATATCCTCACTTTACCTCTTCTATTGTGTGATTGGTTAACGTTCGCCTAGTTTTAAATTTGGTACCGCATTTAAATCCCATCCATGTCTTGTTCCTGCAAGGTATTCATAATACGCTGCCGCTCCAATCATGGCTGCATTATCTGTACAGTAAATTGGAGAAGGATAGTAAAACTTAATCCCTCTTTCCTCACAAGCTTTTTTCATTCCTTCTCTAAGCGCACTATTAGAAGCCACACCTCCTGCGATAGCAAACTTATCCAGCCCGTACTTCGCAACTGCATCCATTGATTTTTCTACAAGCACTTCTACAACTGCTTTTTGGAATGACGCTGCAATATCCGCTGGATCATAGGTTTCCCCTTTCATTTTGCAACCATTGATATAGTTTAGCACTGCTGACTTCAGCCCACTAAAACTAAAATCAGATGGCGCCCCATCAATCTTAGCTTTCGGGAATTTTATTGCATCTGGGTTTCCTTCTTTTGCTATTCTATCAATCTTAGGTCCTCCCGGATACCCAAGACCTATAGCACGAGCCACCTTATCGTAAGCTTCCCCTGCCGCATCATCTCTTGTTCTTCCTAAAATTTCATATGTTCCATAATCTTGCACACGTACAAGATGTGTATGTCCTCCTGAAACCACCAGACAAATAAATGGTGGTTCTAAATCTGGATGTTCAATATAATTCGCTGAAATGTGCCCTTCGATATGATGTACTCCGATCAATGGAAGATTTTTTGCAAAAGCAATGGCTTTTGCTTCCGCAACCCCAACAAGAAGCGCTCCAACAAGTCCTGGACCGTATGTGACTCCTATGGCGTCAATATCATCCAGTGTAGTGTCCGCTTCTTTTAATGCTTCTTCTATTACTTGATTGATTTTTTCAATATGCTTCCTTGATGCAATTTCTGGTACAACTCCACCGTATAATTTGTGCAGTTCAATCTGGGAAGATATCACATTCGAACGCACAAATCTCCCATTATTGATCACCGCTGCAGCTGTCTCATCGCAAGAACTTTCAATCGCAAGAATATTGATACTTTTCAGTTCTCTCATAAATTGATTCACTTCCTATTCTTCAAATCCTAATTCTACTGACATTTTATCTTTCCCAGCTTTTGCCTGTGGAAAAATTTTACGAACCTCATCCATATAGTCTTCTGGATGTGTAAGCGATGGACTATAATGTGTCAACCACATTTCCTTCACAGAAGCTTCCTTTGCCAATTCTGCTGCTTCGTAAAACGTCATATGTTTATATTCCACTGCTTTTGCAGCCTTCTCTTTTTCTCCATACATTCCTTCACAGATAAACAAATCCGAACCCACTGCATTTTCTCTGATCGAGTCCGTTGGTCTTGTATCTGTAGTATAGGTAAGTTTAATTCCTTTTCTTGGTGGACCAAGCACCATATCCGGTGTCCAGCATTTTCCTTCTTCTTCGATCACTTCACCTTTTTGTAGTTTTCCCCAATACTTCTGTGGAATCTGCTGCTCTAAGGCACGACTAGGATCAAATTTGCCAGCACGATCAATCTCTAACGTATATCCATAGCACAACACATTATGATTGACCCGAAATGCTTTTAACCGATATCCATTCATTTCAAATACCTGACTGCTTCCTTCTATCTCCACACACTGAATTGGAAATGGAAGTTCCGGGGCTATTACACGTAAAGAATTCACAACTCTTCCCAAACCTTTTGGTCCAATTAAGGTAAGCGGCTCTTTTCGATCTGCATTTCCCATTGTAAGAAGTAACCCAGGAAGTCCACTAATATGATCCCCGTGGAAATGAGTAAAACAAATCACATCGATGGGTTTAAAACTCCATCCTTTCTCTTTGATTGCTATCTGTGTTCCCTCTCCACAATCAATAAGAAGGCTACTGCCATTAAATCTTGTCATCAAGGCAGTCAGCCATCTATATGGAAGTGGCATCATGCCTCCACTTCCCAATAAACAAACATCTAACATACTAATCCTCAATTTCTGCCGGAATCAAAAACGATGCAAGCAGTTCATCATAACACGCTTCACAAAGATCAAAGGAATGTTTTTCACCATCTTTTCCAGAAAAATATCCCCATCTGTAATCAACACTGAATGCTTCCTCTTCCGGTCTGTCATTTTTCACAACAATCTCTTTGCCACATTTATTACAAATAATCTTGCTGATTTCTTTTCTTTCTTTTTTCTCATACTGGCGCATACAAACCCCTCCTGTGCTTTACATTCTGCTTTTGTTACGCCTTCATTATATCGTTTTCTTTCTTTTATTCCTACTGGAAAGTACTTCTATTTTTCCATAAAAAAACTCATAAGAATTGCTTCTTCTTTTGGTTCTTCATAAAATCCAGGGCGTTCTCCATCCACCCGGAATCCTTCTTTTTCATAAAAAGCACGTGCTGTCTGATTGCTTTTTCGAACGTCTAACAAAATTTTTTCTACCGATTTTTCCTGATACTCTTTTCTAAGGCTCTCCATAAGAAAATGACCAATTCCTTGGTGTCGTCGATCTCGATCTACTGCAATACGAGCGATCTCTCCTTCGCCTTCTACTACATAAGAAAGAACATACCCTGCAAGCCTTCCTGCTTTTTCTGCCATAAGACATACCGCTTGTTTTTGCTTAATTGTCTCCAAAATACTCTTTTCACTCCAGGCATCTGAAAAAGACTGCCGTTCCATCTCTGCAATTGCAGCCGCATCTTCCACTTGAAGTCTACGATAGGTAAGAACTGAATTTTTCTCTCGTTCTGCACGTTCACGCTCCGCCTGTGAAACGCGTAAATAATCCGGTTGATGCTCCATGGCAGTTTCAAATCTACCCTTGTTGTAATAGCGAATTCCAAGTGCCCCTACCACAGCCGCTC
>JARHYE010000086.1 GCA_029258605.1 Ruminococcus sp. | reverse complement strand
GATTTAAAGCTACAGCTACAGGAAAACTGAAAAGAAACAAAGCATACAAAAGCCATATCTTAACAAAGAAGTCAACTAAGAGAAAGAGAAATCTTAGACAGCCGGCTATCACAGATGCTACAAATGTAAAGAACATGAAGAAGATCTTACCATATCTGTAAGATTTGAGAATAGTTGAAGGAGGATTAAGAAATGGCAAGAATTAAAGGCGGAATGAACGCTAGAAAGAAACACAATAGAACATTAAAGTTAGCAAAAGGATACAGAGGAGCACGTTCTAAACAGTACAGAATTGCAAAACAGTCTGTTATGAGAGCTCTTACATCTTCATACGCAGGAAGAAAAGAACGTAAACGTCAGATGAGACAGTTATGGATCGCTCGTATCAATGCTGCAGCTAGAATGAATGGACTTTCTTACAGCAAATTTATGTATGGTCTTAAATTAGCAAATGTTGAAATCAACAGAAAAATGTTAGCAGAACTTGCAGTAAGTGATAAAGAAGGATTTGCTTCTTTAGCAGAAGTTGCAAAAGCAAAACTTGCATAATTTATTTAGTACTTATAAAGTCTGGTTTAAAAAAACCAGACTTTTTTAGTTGTTAGTAAATAGATTGGAACTGTTGTAAAAAAACAATTTTTTATATTTTTCAAAAAATTTAAAAAATTTGTTGACATTCATACAAAAAAATAGTATGATACTAAATGTAGCGAACAGCAGTCACTACCATATGCGGAAGTGTCGGAACTGGCAGACGAGCAAGACTAAGGATCTTGTGATCAATGCGATCGTGTGGGTTCAAGTCCCATCTTCCGCATTATATCAGTGGTTGACAGTTGTTTCTATGTTAAATATGGAAATTGGTTTATGAAATCAATTTATGCGGAAGTGTCGGAACTGGCAGACGAGCAAGACTAAGGATCTTGTGATCAATGCGATCGTGTGGGTTCAAGTCCCATCTTCCGCATTTTTTATGTCCTGTAATCAGCGTATTTACGTTGGCTACAGGTTTTTTTGTTGTGATGCAAAGTACTTATGCTATAACAAACATAGTTTCTCCTTTTTAGGAATATATTATAGTACGAAGTGCGTACTATATAGAGAGAAGTTTTTTAGAAAGGAAAAGGGGACAATGAATATTTTTTTTATTGGAATAACAACTATAGCAGTACTGGTAAATATAATGTGTTATTTGCTGTTTTTAAAGGGGGCTAGTGTGGGACAAAAAGAGCAGGAGGATCTGGATCAAGAAAACTGGATTCAAGAACATAGAAAATATTAGGAAACGTGAGTTGGATCTAAAAACCACAAACAATTTGGTGGGTAGAATGTAAAAAGAAAAAAACAAAAGGCCAATAACAGAAGAGCAGTGATAGCGATTAGAGGGGCAGACAGATAGAAATATTGCTTCACAATGTAAATACACAGAAAGCATAAGGCAACACTGAGGATGAAGGTGAGTATATCCAGTAGAAAATGATGATACCCCAAGACACTAGTGTAAGAATAAAAAATAAAAGGAATTGAAAATGTGCCAATATAAATTCCAAGGCATGCGGCAGTAATAATAGTAGAGAAGTGAGATTTCATGCGGAATGCCATATAAGAAACATATAGACAAGAGGGAAAAAATAAAAGTTTCATATGCTCCCATGTAGATTCGTTTACAGGACAAAATAAAGCAACAACAGCATTTTTTCCGCTCCAGTCAAATATAAAATGAGAAAAAGTTCCAATCACGATTACAAAGATCGCTCCATAAATACAAAAACGCTTTAACATAGCTATCATACATATACTCCTTTTTAAAAAGAGTATATGTAATGGAAAGAAAAGATATACAGACTAAGGCATATTTTGTTGATGTTTCTTTCGATATAGAGCAGGTGTCATACCAGTATATCGTTTGAAAGATTGCGAGAAATAGTTAGCGGATGAAAATCCGGTGGTGTGTGCAATCTGAGTTATGCTAAAATCGGTTGATTTTAACAGGTATTTACTGTTTAGAATCCTGCGTTCCAATAGGTACATGATTGGAGATATCCCAAATGCTTTTGTGAAAATATGTGAGAGATAATATTTGTTCAAATGGGAGATATCAGCTAATGTATCTAGCGATACATTCTCCTGAAAATGGGTGTCCAAATAGTTTTTTAGTGTTTCACACTCTCCTGGAATATTTTTCGCTGAGTAAGGTGTTAAGGAATGTCCTGTGATGCGTGGTAGTTTTAGTAATAAAATATCAAGAAGATGCTGGCAAATAAGTTCCGAAGAAGTTTGAGGGGATCGAACTTCTTCTAACATCATTTGGAGAAGCGGAAGGAATGATTCACGGTCTTTTCCAAAGTTATGAATTCCAAATGCAGCATATTCGTTTCCAGAAAATTGAAAATGAAGATTATCAATTCCAAGAGCAATATATGTAACAGGATGCTCTGGAGCAGATTTTTCCGTATGACGCAAATTTGGATTGATTAGAACAAGCGTGTCCTTTTCGATAGGTACGGTTTCTGATTCTGTACAAAAATACCCCGATCCGTTTGTGACATAAATTAATTCTGAAAAGCTATGGGAGTGATACATACTAATCCAATCGTTTCCATAGGTAGCGGAAGAAATGTATAGTAAATGTTCTTCCGAAAGTTTTTTTTCTGACTTAGAAAATGAATATTGATAATGCGCCATGTTGTGCTCCTTTCTTCTAGACGAAGTATAACATCATTAGAAAATAAAGACAAGATATATAACTCTTTTAGCAACAAATATCTTGAAGAGAAAAAAATCGAACCGTATACTTTATATATGAATTTGTATAAAAGCTACAGTTTCATTGCGAGGTCTTTACTTTATTTGTACAAAGTGAGTGAGCCATCGAATAAACAGTATGTTTGATGCGTAAAAGGAGACAAATTATGAAAAGCAATTTATCATTTGGAAGAGTAACGATTCCAACGGACATGGATGTCGTACAAGAAACAAAAGAAATTTTAAAAAAATGGGGAGCGGATGCAATTAGAGATTGTGATGGAACAGATTTCCCAGAAGAATTAAGAGATGTAGATGCAAAGGTGTATTCTACATATTATACAACACGTAAGGATAATGAATGGGCAAAGGCAAACCTTGATGAAGTACAGCAGATGTATATTATGACTGATTTCCATAATGCATCCGAGGAGAAGCTTGAAATTCATCTTATGGATCATTTGTATCCAGATATGCTTCAGGTAAATACTCGTGACGATAAAGAGCGTTGGTGGGAAGTAATCGATCGTACAACAGGGGAAGTAGTTCCATATGGTACATGGACTTATGATGAAGAATCTGGAAATGTAGTTATCGAACCAACAAAACTATTCCATGATTATACGGTAAGTTTTCTTGCATATATTATGTGGGATCCAGTACACATGTACAATGCTGTTACAAATGGTTGGACAAACTTTGAAAAACAAATCACGTTTGATGTAAGACAACCAAAGACACATGCATATTCTATGCAGAGACTTCGCAAGTATTTGGAAGCAAATCCACATGTAGATGTAATTCGTTATACAACATTTTTCCATCAATTTACACTTATTTTTGATGAACTTGCGAGAGAAAAATATGTAGACTGGTATGGATATTCTGCATCAGTTAGTCCATATATCCTTGATCAGTTTGAAAAAGAAGTTGGTTATAAATTCCGCCCAGAATTTATTATCGACCAGGGATACATGAATAACAACTACCGAATCCCTTCAAAAGAATTTCTTGATTTCCAAAAATTCCAAAGAAGAGAAGTAGCGAAACTTGCAAAAGAAATGGTAGATATTACACACGAATATGGAAAAGAAGCCATGATGTTTTTGGGAGATCACTGGATTGGTACAGAACCTTTCATGGACGAGTTTAAGACAATTGGCTTAGATGCAGTTGTTGGAAGCGTTGGAAATGGTTCTACCCTTCGATTAATAAGCGATATCGATGGTGTGAAATATACAGAAGGTAGATTCCTTCCTTACTTCTTCCCAGATACATTCCATGAAGGAGGAGATCCTGTCAAAGAAGCAAAATACAATTGGGTAACAGCAAGACGTGCTATTTTAAGAAGCCCAATCGACAGAATTGGATATGGCGGATATTTGAAACTTGCATTAGAGTTCCCAGAGTTTGTAGAATACGTTTCCTCTGTATGTAATGAGTTTAGAGAACTTTATGAAAATATTAAAGGAACGACTCCTTACTGTGTGAAGAAAGTTGCAGTATTAAACTGTTGGGGAAAACAGCGTGCATGGGGAAATCATATGGTTCATCACGCAATTTACTACAAACAAAATTACTCTTATGCAGGAATTATAGAGGCATTAAGTGGAGCACCATTTGATGTGAAATTTATTAGTTTCGATGATATTAGAAACGATGAATCTATTTTGGATGATTTAGATGTAATCATCAATGTTGGTGATGCAGATACAGCCTACACAGGTGGGGAAAACTGGATTGACGAAAAAGTTGTTACAGCGGTAAAACGTTTCATCTATGAAGGTGGTGGATTTATCGGTGTAGGAGAGCCAACGGCACATCAAAATCAAGGTCGTATTTTCCAACTTGCAGGTGTTCTTGGAGTTGAAAAAGAAAATGGCATGACTCTTAACAAAGATAAATATAATTGGGAAGAGCATCAACACTTTATTACAGAAGATTGCAAGGGCGAGATTGATTTTGGAGAAGGGAAGAAGAGCATTTACGCTTTAGATGGTACAAAAATTCTTTGCCAGCATGATCAGGAAGTACAGCTTGCAGTAAATGAATTTGGAAAAGGGAGAAGTGTTTATATTAGTGGACTTCCATACAGCTTTGAAAACAGCAGATTGTTATATAGATCTGTAATCTGGTCATCAGGGGACGAAGATAATTTGGAAAAATGGTTTAGTAGCAATTATAATGTGGAAGTACATGCATATGTTGCTAACGGCAAGTATTGTGTGGTAAATAACACATATGAGCCACAGGATACCGTGGTATATAAAGGGGATGGAACAAGTTTTTCACTTCACCTTGATGCAAATGAAATCATCTGGTATGAAATATAATCAAAGGAAATTGTGATTCGAAGGAAGATGGGACAATGCAAAATCAATTAAAAGAAGTAAGCGAAGCATATCATTATTTAGGGGATATAAAATCATGTGAACTATATGGAAATGGTCATATTAATACGACCTATCTGATGGTTTATAAGACAGCCACAGGGGAAGAGAAGAAAGCAATTCTTCAGAAAATGAATACAGATATTTTTAAAAATCCTGAGGAACTGATGGAAAATGTAATCGGGGTTACTTCATATCTCAGAGGGAAAATTGTTGAGAGAGGCGGAGATCCTGAAAGAGAAACGCTGAATGTACGAAAGACAGCAAGCGGAGATGATTATTTTATTGATTCTAAAGGCGATTATTGGAGAGTTTATAATTTTATTGAAGGTGCCTCTTGCTATGACAAGGTGGAAACAGAAGAAGATTTTTATCAAAGTGCATTAGCTTTTGGAAATTTTCAATCTCTACTTGCAGAGTATCCAGCTGAGACGCTTCATGAAACGATTCCACAATTTCATGATACAAGAAAACGATTTAATGATTTGAAAAAATCGATTCAGGAGAATGCCTCTGGAAGAGCAAATGAAGTTCAAGAAGAAATCAAGTTTGCGTTGGATCGTGAGAATGATGCAGATATATTTGGTACACTACTTGCAGAAAATAAAATTCCACTTCGCGTCACACACAATGATACAAAGTTAAATAACATCATGATTGATGATGAAACAAGAAGAGGAATTTGTGTTATTGACCTTGATACAGTGATGCCAGGACTTGCAATGAATGATTTTGGTGATGCCATTCGATTTGGAGCAAATACAGCAATGGAAGATGAGACGGATTTAAGCAAAGTGTCTTTGGACTTATCTTTATTTGAAATCTATGCGAAAGGATTTTTAGAAGGATGTAAAGGTAGTCTTACTCAAAAAGAAATCGAATTACTTCCTATGGGGGCAAAAATGATGACCTATGAGTGTGGAATGCGTTTTCTTGCGGACCATATTGATGGAGATCACTACTTTAAGATTCATAGAAAAAATCACAATCTAGATCGTGCCAGATGTCAGTTTGCATTAGTTGCAGATATGGAAAAGAAGTGGGATGAAATGGAAAAGATTATTCAAAAACTTCAAAATAAATAATTTTTTAAAAAGTGCCGTTGTAAGATGGCACTTTTTTGTATAAAAAAGTTATTTATTTTAAAAATATAAATGATATAATTTAAAAAAATGAAAAAACCATGTCACAACGTAAAAAAAGATTCCGAAATAGGAGGTTGCACGATGTTAGAGAAGGTAGATCTGAAAAAGAAAGTATCTAAGGAGGATTATAAACAAAAAATCACAAAATTGCAGGAACGTTTCGGAGAGCTTCAAAGAGAATGTCAAAAATTTCAAATTCCCATTATGATTGTGTTTGAGGGGTTTGGAGCATCTGGAAAAGGGTTACAGATTGGAAAGTTGATCCAAAGTTTAGATCCGAGAGGCTTTTGTGTATATACAACAAAAGCAGAGACGCAAGAAGAGCAAATGCATCCTTTTCTTTGGAGATTTTGGACCAAAACACCGGAAAAAGGCAGGATTGCAATTTTCGATGGAAGTTGGTATCGAAAAGTTTTAATTGATCGATTTGACAAAAAGACAAAGGAAGAAGAGATAAAGAGCATCTATGAATCTATCGGTTCCTTTGAAAGACAGCTTTGTGATGATGGATGTATTTTAGTAAAGTTTTTGCTAGATATTGATAAAGAAGAACAAAAAAAACGATTTCAAAAGCTTCTTAAGGCAAAAGAGACAAGTTGGAGAGTTAGCAAGGGAGACTTAAAAAGAAATAAACACTATGAGGAATATACAAAGATGATGGACGAAATGCTTTTGGCTACCAATACAAAAGAGACGCCTTGGTCCATCATAGAAGCGACGGATCGAAGATATGCCACAATCAAAATTTATGAGATAGTGATCGAAAGATTGGCGAAAGAGATAGAAAAAAGAAAATTGTCAAAAAAAGAAGAAATGTTTGTAATAGACAGCATGGAAAATGAACGGCCACAAAAGAACATTCTTTCTCATGTGGATTTGTCTTATAGTCTTACAAAAGAAGAATATAAAAAACGACTCAAAAAATGTCAGAAAAAAATACAGATGCTTCATGGAGAGCTATATAGAAGAAGAATCCCGGTGATTCTTTGTTTTGAAGGTTGGGATGCTGCAGGGAAAGGTGGTGTGATCAAACGATTGACAGAAAAAATGGATCCGCGAGGTTATGTAGTAAATCCAACCGCAGCGCCAAATGATATAGAAAAAGCACATCATTATTTATGGAGGTTTTGGAAATCCATGCCAAAAGCAGGCCATATTGCAATTTTTGACCGGACATGGTATGGACGTGTTATGGTAGAGCGTGTAGAAGATTTTTGCTCAGTACCAGAATGGAAAAGGGCGTACAAAGAGATCAACGACATGGAGAAAAATCTTGTAAATGAAGGGGCAGTTGTGCTTAAATTTTGGCTGCAAATTGACAAAGATGAGCAAGAAAGAAGATTCAAAGCAAGGCAGGAAAATCCGCTGAAACAGTGGAAAATCACAGAAGAAGATTGGCGGAACCGAGAAAAATGGGATCAATATGAGAAAGCAATAGAGGAGATGATTTTAAAAACTTCAATGGATTATGCACCATGGATCATTGTTGAAGCGAACAATAAATATTATGCAAGAATAAAAGTGATGGAGACGGTAATAAAAGCGATTGAGGAACGATTAGAAAAAAATAAAAATATTTCAAAAAAATAAAGGAAATTTAAAAGCTTTGTCGAATATAATATATAGGAGATTGTTCATTTTAAATTGGATTATATTTTTTGGATAGATAAGGAGGGGAGTCATGTTTTATTCAGAAGACATTGTAGAAGAAGTAAGAATGAAAAATGACATTGTAGATGTCATTTCTGGATACGTTCGTTTACAAAAAAAAGGAAGTTCTTATTTTGGACTTTGCCCATTCCACAATGAAAAATCCCCTTCTTTTTCAGTTAGCCGAAGTAAACAAATGTATTATTGCTTTGGATGTGGAGCAGGTGGAAATGTGTTTACTTTTATTATGGAATATGAGAATTTCACTTTCGTAGAGGCGTTGAAGTTTCTTGCAGATCGAGTAGGGGTAGAACTTCCAGAAGTGGAATACTCAAAAGAAGCAAAGGAAAAAGCGGACTTAAAATCCTTATTGCTAGAGATTAACAAAATTGCCGCACAATATTTTTATGTACAACTTAAATCAGAAAGAGGAAGAGTTGCAGAAAATTATTTGAAGCAAAGAGGGTTGACAGATGAGTTGATTCAAAGTTTTGGACTTGGTTATTCAAACAAGTATAGCGATGATTTATTTGTATTTCTTAAAAATCGGGGATACAAGGAGGAAGTGATTCGACAGGCAGGGCTCATTAATACGAGCGAAAAAAGTGGAGTATATGATAAGTTTTGGAACCGAGTCATGTTTCCAATTATGGATGTCAATAACAAAGTTATAGGTTTTGGTGGACGTGTTATGGGGGATGGAAAACCAAAATATTTAAATTCACCAGAAACCCTTATTTTTGATAAAAGTCGTAATCTTTATGGGCTAAATAGAGCCAGGACGTCAAGAAAACCGTACTTTCTTTTGTGTGAGGGGTACATGGATGTCATCGCCTTGCATCAAGCGGGATTTACCAATGCGGTTGCATCTCTTGGGACGGCATTTACATCCGGACATGCTTCTTTGATCAAAAGATATGTGCAGGAAGTATATCTTACATATGACAGTGATGAAGCAGGTACAAAAGCAGCTTTGCGAGCAGTACCGATTTTGAAAGAGGCTGGAATTTCAGCAAGAGTCATCAGAATGGATCCTTACAAAGATCCCGATGAATTTATTAAAAATCTTGGCGCAGAAGCATTCGAGAAAAGAATCAATGAGGCAAGAAATGGATTTATGTTTAGTTTGGAAATTTTGTCTCAGAATTTCAATATGGAATCCCCAGAAGGGAAAACAGCTTTTTTCAATGAAGCCGCAAAAAAACTGATTGAATTTGAAGACGAACTGGAACGAAATAATTATATTGAAGCAGTTGCCAGAACCTATAAAGCAAATGAAGAAAGCTTGAAAAAATTGGTTGCGAAGACAGCAGTGATGCAAGGACTAGCGAAACCAGTCGAAAAACCAAAAGCACCACCGGGCAGTCAAAAGCAACAAGAAAATGGAATCAATCGATCTCAAAAGCTTTTAGTCACCTGGATGTTAGATAGCCCAAAACTTTTCAATATTATAAAAGATTATATTACACCAGAAGATTTTACAGAATCACTATATCGAAAAGTTGCAAGTTTGATTTATGAACAATATGAGTCTGGAGAAGTAAATCCGGCAAAGATCATCAATCATTTTACGACAGAAGAAGAACATCGGCAGGCAGCTTCTTTATTCCATGAAAAGATAAAGCATAAATCTACGATCAAGGAACAAGAAGAAGCAATGAAAGAAACGATTTTACGAGTGAAGTCCAACAGCATTGATTTTCAAACAAGAAATTTAGATCCTACGGATATGGTAGGGTTGCAAAAGTTAATGAATGCAAAACGTGGACTTGAAGACATTAAGAAACTGCATATTTCTATTGAATAAGGATAAAATAAAATAAGACAGGCTTATCGTTTGGATAGGTATAGGAAGGATGGACACATGGAAGAAAACGCACAGAAATTTATGGAGAAACTGAAAGAACTTGTTTCACTTGGAAGAAAAAAGAAAAGTATCTTGGAGATTCAGGAAATCAATGATTTTTTCAGTGACATAGACTTAAATGCAGAACAGATGGAGAAAGTGTTTGAATATCTAGAATCAAATAACATTGATGTACTTCGAATCAATGCAGAAAACGATGATGATGATGTGGATATTATGATCACAGACGAAGATGAAGTAGATATGGAACATATCGACTTATCTGTACCGGATGGAGTAAGTATTGAGGATCCTGTCCGTATGTACCTAAAAGAAATAGGAAAAGTACCATTGCTTAGTGCAGAACGCGAGATTGAACTTGCAAGACGCATGGAAGAAGGCGACGAGGATGCAAAAAAAGAATTGGCAGAAGCAAACTTACGTCTTGTTGTTAGTATTGCAAAGCGTTATGTTGGAAGGGGTATGCTTTTCCTTGACCTGATCCAGGAGGGAAATTTAGGATTAATTAAAGCGGTAGAAAAATTTGATTACCACAAGGGATACAAATTTAGTACGTATGCTACTTGGTGGATTCGTCAGGCGATTACAAGAGCGATTGCAGATCAGGCAAGAACAATCCGTATTCCAGTTCATATGGTGGAAACAATTAATAAACTTATCCGTGTATCAAGACAACTTCTTCAGGAACTTGGCCGTGAACCATTGCCGGAAGAAATTGCAAAGGAATTGGATATGCCAGTAGACCGGGTGCGTGAAATTTTGAAAATTTCTCAAGAACCAGTTTCTCTGGAAACACCAATTGGAGAGGAAGAAGACAGCCATCTTGGAGATTTTATTCAAGATGATAATGTGCCAGTTCCTGCAGAAGCAGCGGCTCAGACATTACTGAAAGAACAACTTGACAAAGTATTAGATACTCTTACAGATAGAGAGCAAAAAGTATTAAGACTTCGTTTTGGAATGAATGATGGCCGTGCAAGAACATTGGAAGAGGTAGGAAAAGAGTTTGATGTAACACGTGAGCGTATTCGTCAGATTGAAGCAAAAGCCCTTAGAAAACTACGTCATCCAAGCAGAAGTCGTCAACTTAAGGATTATCTGGATTAATGGATGCTAGGTGAAAAAATGGAATTATCAAAAAGATTGCAGGCAGTTGCAGATTTTGTGACTGCAGGATACATAACAGCGGATATAGGCACAGATCATGCCTATATCCCTATTTATCTTATAGAACATAAAATTTGTCCAAAGGCCTTTGCCATGGATATCAATCAAGGACCTCTTTTGCGTGCCAAGGAACATGTCGCTGAATGTGGATGCCAAGAGCAGATAACCTTGCGGTTGTCGGATGGCATGAAAGCATTGGAAGAAGGGGAAGCACAAGCGGCAATCATTGCAGGAATGGGCGGTGGTCTTGTTATGAAGATTCTTACAGATAGCTGGAAAGTTACATGTAGTCTAAAGGAATGCATATTACAGCCACAATCAGAAATTGCAAAAGTTCGTATGTTTCTTCTGGAAAAAGGATTTACATTTTTGAAAGAAGAGATGATATTGGAGGATGGAAAATTCTATCCCATGATGAAAGTGATTCCTCCGTCTTGTGGAGAAAGCCAATCTCAAAATTGGACAGAAACACAGATTCGTTATGGAAAACTTTTGTTGGAGCAAAAAAATCCTGTATTGAAGTTGTTTCTTGAAAAGGAAATTGCGGTAAAAGAGGAGATTATAAGGAAATTGCAAAAGCAGGCAGGAAATCATGCAGAGCAAAGAATAAAAGAACTTTACAAGGATTTAAAGTTTGCAAAAGAAGGGATGGAATATTATGATCTGTAAAGAAATTATAGACATCATTGAAAAAAAATATCCAAAAAGTGCCGCATTGGATTTTGATAATGTTGGTCTTCAGGCAGGACGCATCGATAAAGAAGTAAAGACCATCTATCTTGCATTAGATGCAACGGATTCGGTGATTTCACAAGCAATAGAAGCAGGAGCAGATCTTTTGATCACACATCATCCACTGATTTTTTCTCCGCTAAAATCAGTAACAAATGAAGATTTTATAAGTAGAAGAATTATGAAGTTGATTCAACATGACATATCTTACTATGCAATGCATACGAATTATGATGTATTAGGATTGTCACAACTCCTTTCTGATACAATTGGTCTAATGGATCCAAAGGTTCTTTGGACTATAGACGAACACAATGGAATTGGCAGAGTTGGAAACTTTAAAACGACTGTTTCATTGAAGGAATGTTGTGAAATTGTAAAGAATAAACTAAATTTAAGTTCGGTAAAAGTATTTGGAGAGATGCAGAGCGATGTTAGACGGGTAGCAGTTTCACCAGGATCAGGAAAAGATGCGATTGATTTTGCAATTGAAAAAAAGGCAGATGTACTGATCACAGGAGATATTGGACATCATGCAGGGCTAGATGCCAATGAGCAGGGACTTGCCATTATTGATGCGGGACATTATGGAACAGAACACATTTTTGTGCAGGATATGCAAAGGTTTTTGGAGCAAAAATTGCAAGAAGTTGTGATTGTTCCAGCTCCAATCACACATCCGTTCCATGTCGTTTAGTAAGAACATTCAAGAGACAGACAGGAGGAAATAATATGAGTGAGAAAATCTGTAAAGTAAAAATAAACGATAAAATTTTTGAATATACACCAGACGTATCTTATAAAGAAATTGCAGAAGAATTTCAACAATATTACGATGATCCGATTGTTCTTGTCTTGATCAATGATTACAGACTCCAAGAACTGAATAAAAAATTGAAGGAAGATTGTAGCATAGGGTTTATTACCACAAAGGATTCGATTGGATTTGAGACCTATAAAAGAAGCCTTTGTTTTATGCTTGTGAAAGCGGTATATGATGTTGGAGGACATGAAAATATTCAGCAGGTTCGAATTCATTTTTCCTATGGAAATGGATATTATTGTACAATAGAAGGGGCTCAGAAGTTGAGTCAGAAGTTTCTCGATGATGTTAAAGCAAGAATGAATCAGCTTGTATCTGAAAAAGTTCCAATTGAAAAGCAGACGATTCCTACCTCAAATGCCGTGGAATTATTTCGAAAACATGGAATGTACGATAAAGAAAGATTATTTGAATATCGTCGGGTATCAAAGGTAAACATTTATCGGATGAATGAATTTGAAGACTATTTTTACGGATATATGGTTCCAGATGCAGGATACTTAAAATTTTTCGAATTATATTTGTACGATGAGGGATTTATGCTTCAAATGCCTTGCAAGGAAACTCCGGATTTGGTTCCACCATTTAAAGATCGACCAAAATTATTTCGGGTGCTTAAAGATTCTCTTTTATGGGGAGATTTGCAAGATATTCCTACGGTTGGTGCATTAAACGATATGATCACAAGTTGTGATATGAGCGAAATTGTTCTAGTGCAAGAAGCATATCAAGAAAGAAAGATTGCAGAAATTGCAAAACAGATTGCAGATCGTTCAAAAACAAAGTTTGTTCTTATCGCAGGTCCTTCCTCATCAGGTAAAACAACATTTTCACACAGATTGTCTGTACAACTACGAGTAAACGGATTGCACCCACATCCAATTGCAGTAGATAATTATTTCGTCGAAAGAGAGTTTACTCCAAAAGATGAAAATGGAAATTATAATTTTGAATGTCTGGAAGCAATTGATATTAAAAAATTTAACGAAGATATGCAGGCACTTCTCTCTGGAGAAAAGGTGTACCTGCCGATCTTTAATTTTAAGACAGGAAAACGTTCCTATAGTTCGATTCCGAAACAGTTAGGATCACAAGATATTCTTGTTATAGAAGGAATTCATTGCTTAAATCCAAAATTGACAGAAATGTTGGACGATGATAGTAAATTTAAAATTTATATCAGTGCATTAACACAACTTAATATTGACGAGCATAATCGTATTCCATCTACAGATGGTCGATTGATTCGCCGAATTGTGAGAGATGCAAGAACAAGGGGAACTTCGGCTCAGGAAACGATCGCCATGTGGGCATCTGTTCGAAGAGGAGAAGAGGAGAATATTTTCCCATTTCAGGAAGAGGCGGATGCAATGTTTAATTCTTCCCTTCTTTATGAGCTTGCAGTTTTAAAACAGCATGTAGAACCTTTGCTTTTTGGAGTAAATAAAGAATCGCCTGAGTACATTGAGGCGAAAAGACTTCTTAAATTTTTTGATTATTTTGTTGGAATTGGAAGTGAGTCAATCCCGACAAATTCCCTTTTAAGAGAATTTATTGGAGGCGGGTGTTTTAACGTATAAGTGATAAAAAATGGAGTGTGTCAGATTTGAATGACACACTCCGTTTTTATTAGTTTGATTTTACTTCTCGCCACAATTGATTATAAATCGCGTCATTTTCCACACCTAAATAGTGGAATGTTTCACAATTTACAAGATCAGCAGGATCAGGGAAGATAATAGGACTATTTTTCAATTCTTCATCTGTGATAAGATTTCGAAGTTCTGTGTTAGGCACAGAATATGTTGTATAGTTAAAATTCATTAGCGCTATGTCTGGACGGCATAAGAAATCAATGAATTTTTCGGCATTTTCTTTGTGTTTTGCGTTTTTTGGAATTACCCATCCGTCAATCCAAAGGTTGGACCCTTCTTTTGGAATTACATATTCAAGATTTGGATTTTCTGATTTTGTGTAGTGGGCTTCCCCAGAATAAATCACGCCGATGGCCGCCTCATTGCCGATCATCTTATCTCTTACCTGATCAATAACATAAGCTTGAACAAGCGGTTTTTGGTCAATCAATAGTTGTTTTGCAGCGGATAATTCATCAAGGTCCGTTGAATTCAAAGAGTAACCAAGATATTTTAAAGTGACACCAAAGGCATCTCGTACACTGTCTTGCATTAAAATGCTGTCTTTATATTTTTCATCCCATAAACAACTCCAACTATCAATTGGTTCATCAACAAAATTTTTGTTATATAGGATACCAACAGTACCATAAAGATAAGGAACGCAATATTTATTTTCCGGGTCAAATTCTCTAGCATGTTCCAAATAAGTTTTGTCGATATACTTATAATTTGGAATATGGTCAAAGTTAATCTCTGCTAAAAGATCGTTTTGAATCATTCGCTGAACCATATAATCAGAAGGACAGACAACATCGTAAGCAATTGCGCCGGATTGAATTTTTGGGTACATGATTTCGTTGGTTTCGTATTCTTCGTAGATGACATCAATTCCAGTTTCTTTTTCAAAGAGATCAAGGACTTCTGGATCAATGTATTCTCCCCAGTTATATACAATCACTTGATTGCCACTGGATGTTCCATTGCTGGATTTATAGAAAAATCCTCCCAAAACAATTAGAATTACAATGGTTGCAGGTACAACCGTACGTAGCAGTGTTTTTGCGCGTTTGCGAAATTTTCGATTAGCTGCGTTTTTAACCTTTGTTTTTTTTGTTTTTTCATCAGGTGTGATGTTGATAAGAAGTAATAAAATCAGCACAGTTACAAACATAATTGTAGAAAGTGCATACATCTCTGGTTTAATCCCTTTACGTACCTCACTATAAATCTTGGTAGAGAGTGTTTCTACTCCAGGACCTTTTGTAAAGTGAGTGATTACAAAGTCGTCAAGTGACATAGTGAAGGACAGGAGAAATCCAGAAAACACACCTGGAAGAATGTCTGGAAAAACGACTTTAAAAAAAGCATACATAGGAGAAGCTCCAAGATCAAGGGCAGCTTCATAGGTGCTTTTACGTGTCTGTTTTAACTTTGGCATTACACTTAAAATAACATAAGGAATGTTAAAAGTAATATGTGCCAGTAGGATAGTATTAAATCCAAGAGAAAACCGGAATGCGATAAATAAAAGCATTAAAGAAATTCCGGTTACAATATCTGCATTTAGCATTGGAATGTTTGTGACTGCCATCATGAGAGTACGCATTTTTGGACGCATTGCATGAATACCAATGGCAGCTATTGTACCAATGAGGGTTGCAATCAAAGCAGATAAAAGAGCAATGACAAGTGTAGTATATAACGCACTCATAATGGCTTCATTTTCAAAAAGTGAAAGGTACCATTTTCCAGTAAATCCTCCCCATTTTGCACGAGATTTTGAACGGTTAAAGGACAAAACAATTAAAGTGACAATTGGGGCATATAATAGTATTACGATTAGAATAAGATAAAATCGTTTTAACGCGTTTTTTATCAAAATGCTGTTCCCTCCCCATCTTTGTCGTATTTGGCGATAATTGCCATACTTGCAATAATAAATATCATAAGAACAAGTGACAGACCAGAACCTACATTCCAATTACTGCCTTGTTTAAATTCCTGTTCGATAACATTTCCTATAAGGAGGATTTTACTTCCGCCAAGGAGATCTGAAATAACAAAAGTAGTAAGAGAAGGGACAAAAACCATAGTAATACCACTTATAATTCCGGGAATACTAAGTGGGAAGATGATTTTTGAAAAAGTTTGGATCGTATTCGCTCCAAGATCTCTTGCTGCAAAAAGAACATCTTTGTCAATTTTAGATAAAACATTGTAAATTGGCAAAATCATAAATGGAAGAAAATTGTATACCATTCCAAGTATAATGGCATAAGGGGTATTGATCAACGCTTGTTCAGGTAAATGGAAAAAGCGAAGAATCATATTAATGACCCCGTTTTTTTCTAGCAAATTTTGCCAGGCAATGGTACGCAAGAGAAAGTTCATCCACATTGGCATAATAAAAATTAGAACGTTGACTAATATTCATGCCAGAGCTTCTCTTCCTCTCATGCAAATACCCACAAAGCCCTTGAAAGAGCATCCCCACTGCTTGATGTCGTTTGGAGATGGTTGAGAAATAAGTCATTTCTGGAGACATGAATCAGTCACAGCACCTACCCTTGAGAGTTCAACACATGTGAGCTCTCCATTCATCTAGACTTGTAGCCCTACCACCCACCCACCCAACCAAACAACCAAAAAAGGAAAATCGGGGGGTT
>JARHYE010000036.1 GCA_029258605.1 Ruminococcus sp. | reverse complement strand
TCTGGTCGAAATCGTCTCCACCAAGTTTGTTGTTACCTGCTGTAGATAATACTTCGATTACACCATCACCAATTTCAATGATTGATACGTCGAATGTACCACCACCAAGGTCATATACCATGATCTTCTGCTCTTTTTCATTGTCAAGTCCGTATGCAAGTGCAGCTGCTGTAGGCTCGTTGATGATACGTTTTACATCAAGTCCTGCAATCTTACCAGCATCTTTTGTTGCCTGACGCTGAGCATCATTAAAATATGCTGGAACTGTAATAACAGCTTCTGTTACTTTCTCTCCCAAATATCCTTCTGCATCTGCTTTCAATTTCTGAAGAATCATTGCTGAAATTTCTTGTGGAGAATATTTTTTGTCATCAATTGTTACTTTATAATCAGAACCCATCTCTCTTTTAATAGAAGAGATTGTTTTATCCGCATTTGTTACTGCCTGACGTTTTGCAGGTTCTCCTACTAAACGTTCGCCGCTTTTTGTAAAAGCTACAACAGATGGTGTCGTTCTTGCTCCTTCTGTATTGGCAATTACTGTTGGCTGTCCACCTTCCATAACTGCAACACAACTGTTTGTTGTACCTAAATCAATACCTATTATTTTTCCCATGATTTATTCCTCCTAAATAATTTGAAATTTAGTTTGCTACCTTAACCATACTATGTCTTACTACACTGTCTCGATATGTGTAACCTTTTTGGAACTCTTCTGTAATCGTATTCTCCCCATACTCCTCATTATCTTCATGCATTACTGCATTATGAAAATCTGGGTCAAATGGATTTCCAACTGCTTCAATTGGTTTTACTCCAATATCTTCCAACGTAGTCATTAGCTGTTTATAAATCTTTTCCATTCCCTGTGCGAATGGATTTTCAGATTCCTCTTCTGGCACAGCTGCCAACCCTCTTTCGAAGTTATCTACTACTGGGAGAATCTTTTCTATGATATCTTTCGCTCCTATTTCGTACATTGCAGATTTCTCTTTTTCTGTGCGCTTACGGAAGTTATCAAACTCTGCCATCTGACGAGTAATTCGATCTGTTAATTCTTCAATCTTCTCGTCTTTTTTATCTTTCTTATTTTTTCTACCAAATTTCTTCTTTTCTTTGGAATCACTTTCTGTTTCTTCTTGTGATTCTTCTCCAGTCTCTTCTGCTTCTTGTGGCTCTTCCACAGCTTCTGTAGTTGTATCTTCATCTTCCTGGTCTTTCAAAGCTTCTTCGGCAGCTCTTGCTTTTGCCTCTTCTACTGCTTCTTTGACCATCTCTTCCTTGCTCATTTTTTCTTCCACCTGATATTCACCTTCCTATCCTTCCGGATTTTCTTTTTTATTAATTCCCTCAAGTTCTACTTGAAGTGTTTTCAACGTCTTCATAACATGTTCGTAATCCATACGTTTCGGACCGATGATACCAATGGTACCTTTCATTCCTTCCCCTAGTTCATAAGTCGCAGTTACCACGCTACAATCTTTCATAGTTTTTACCGGAGTTTCATCTCCAATGTATACTTGAATTCCTTGATTGTCTTCACTCGATAACGTTTCTGTTACAAGTTCTGCCAACTGTTGTTTTTCTTCAAAAGCACTAATAATTTCCTGTGCACTTTGCTTATCGCTTAGCTCTGGATACTTAAAAATATTTGTGGCACCACTTGTATATATTTCCATATCTTCATCTACATGAATAATTTCGGCCACTGCATCCAAAACATGGCTGATCACCTGACTATGAATTCCGGCTTCTTCTTTGAGCCTTGCGATCAATCCTAGGTTGATTTGATCAATTGCCATACCATTTAATGTGGTATTTAAGAGCATATTCAACTTTAACAGATTTTCATTGCTTAATGTTTCTCCCACATGAATGATCTTATTTTTTATAATGTTGCCATTCATCACAATTACAGCTACTACTTGTTCTTCATCTACCTGTGATAGCTGAATGAACTTTAATGTATTTTTACTGTTCATTGGTGCGGATATCATCGTTGCATAATTGGTATTTACTGCCAGCATCTTCGCTGCTTTTTGTAGTACTTTATCAACTTTATCCGTCTTATCAAGCATGATATTTTTTATCTCTTCAAGTTCCTGCTCCTTTTCCTCCATAAGCATATCTACATAAAATCGATAGCCTTTGTCAGAAGGAATGCGTCCTGCAGATGTATGTGGCTGGAAGATATATCCTAGTTCTTCCAAATCCGCCATTTCATTTCGTATCGTTGCAGAACTCAGCTTTAAATCCGTATATTTAGAAAGTGTTCTGGAACCAACCGGCTCGCCTGTCTCTAAATAATTTTGGATAATCGCCTTTAATATAATGAGCTTTCTTTCTCCAAGTTCATCTCCTAGCGCCATGGGTCCCTCCTTTCTATCATATACCTTTTAGTTTATTAGCACTCCGTTCTTTTGAGTGCTAACACCTTACGTATATTAAGATAGCACCAGCTTCTGTTTTTGTCAACACTCTTTATACATTTTTTCAGATGAGTTCATATTTATTTAACATTCTATTAAATTGTAGGATCTAAAAATTCTACAAAGATTGCATTACACACGTCTAATCCCAACTCTGTCAAGTAAATCTGGTCCTTCTCTATCACAAGCAGCTTTTCTTCTTCAAACTTTTTCAGTTGTTTTCCATAAACCTCCCATATTGATTTTTGAAAGTTTATTTCGAATTCAGACACAGAAATTCCCCTTGTTTTTCGAAGTCCAAGAAACATAAACTCCTCTATTTCTTCTTCTAGTGTTAGATTTTGACGATCAATCTGAATCTCGGATATTTTTTTTCGTTTGATGTAACTTTTATAATCCCTTGTATTAGAAAAACGCTCTCTTCCGATTAAAGATGCCGCCCCAAGGCCTATTCCCAAATAATCTTTCCTTTCCCAATAGCCAAGATTATGCCTGCACTCAAATCCATTCTTTGCATAATTTGAAATTTCATACCTATGATATCCATATTTTTGTAACAGTGTTTCTGTGATCTGGTATATTTGTCGTTCTGTATCCT
>JARHYE010000029.1 GCA_029258605.1 Ruminococcus sp. | reverse complement strand
GTTAATATTTGCCGCCTCTTTCACATAACAAATCCCATTGCAAAAGGGCTTGCAATTGGTACTTCTTCCCATGCCATGGGCACCTCAAAAGCCATTGAACTTGGAGAAATTGAAGGGGCGATGAGCGGTCTGGCAATTGTTATTTCTGGTCTTATGACCGTAATTCTTGCACAAGTTGCTTCTGGATGGATTTAAAAAAACGCACCAAATCGGTGCGTTTTTTCATCTCTATATTTCTTTGTACAATCCCTACATTTCCTCTGAACCAAAAACTAAATATCCCATATCTACTTGTTTTTCAGCCTCTTCTTTTGAAATAACTTTTACATCAATCTTTCTTTTTTCAATTCTTGTTTTTTTATCCTTTTCTAATTCCATAGTAACCTCTGCCGGGTAAGTTCCTGGTTTGCTATAATCAATTTTTGAATCATCAACTGTGATTTTTTTCACTTCTCCCTTTTTTGATTCTTCCAAACGTTCTGTTAAAGATTTTGAAAAATCAAAATCCTTTGCATCTCTTACAACTGCCACCTGATCAATCTTATCGATATATTCCTTAAAATCTAATACAACATCGTCTTTTGTCTCTTTCATATCTGACTCTACTTTATCCTTCGTGTCTTTTATTCCTGATTCTACTTTATCTTTGGTGTCTTTGAAACCTTCATCCATATTTTTCTGTCCACATCCTGTAAACAACGTGGATAACATGGAAAAAATCATTATAAGCGTTACGATTGTCTTTTTCATATCTACATCTCTCCTTATGAATCTTTTTCATCTAAATGCTAGTATTCCCATTTTTTTTTAATATAAAACATGAAAATAAATCTATTGACACTTTATTTTTTCAGTGATATTATAACAGTGTTATATAACATTGTTATAATATAAGTGGAAGGAAATTTTATGAGCGAAAACGAGCATAAAACTTTAAAAAAAATTTTAACTATCGCATGCCAGGAATTCCTTCAAAATGGGTTTCAAGGAGCATCTTTACGAAATATTGTCAAACAAGCTGGGGTTACTACCGGTGCCTTTTATGGTTATTTTAAAAGCAAAGAAGACTTATTTGACGCTCTCGTAAAAGAACAATACACACATATTTTAAATATGTACCAGTCTTCTATCGATAATTTTCATAAATTACCTCCAAAAGAACAACGTACAAACATGGTCGATTACACATTTGCTTCCATGTCGCACATGACAGACTATATCTATGATAATTTTCAGGCATTTCAATTAATTTTATGTTGTTCGGAAGGCACACGCTATGAAAACCTTGTCCATGACATGACACAGATGGATTGCGATGCTACCCATGATTTTTCACAGACTATGAGTCAAACTGGAATCCCTATGAACTCTGTGCATCCACAACTCGAACATATGCTTACGAGTGGTATGTTTTGTGCCTATTTTGAAATGGTCATCCATGAGATTCCAAGGGAAAATGCGGAGGAATACATCAAACAGCTCATTAATTTTTATGAAGCTGGCTGGCAAAGAATTCTAGGGTTTTAAGACCCTAAAATTTTTATTCGCAAGTTAGTTTTAACTAACCACTGAAGTGTTTGTGATTCCACTTTCCAATATGGAATTACAAAGAATTAAAAAAGGAGGACGATAAATGAAAAAGAATAAAAGTGCCTTTTCCTGGATTATGAAATTTGCTGGACAAAAGCAAAACTTCTACATTTTTAGTGTGATTTTCGCCATTATTGGAGCGCTTTGTCAAATGATTCCTTTTATTATGGCTGCGCAAATCATCGAAAAACTACTTCTTGGTAACAAGAATTTCCGCAGTTACATCATTCCGTTACTAATTATGATAGCTGCCTGGATTTTACATGTTGTCTTTCACGGTCTATCCACTTCATTCTCCCATATTGCTACCTTCCGTGTACTTGCCAATATTCGCAAGCAAGGTTTAATTAAATTGGAAAGGATGCCTCTTGGAGATGTACAACGATCAGGCTCTGGAAATTTAAAAAACATTCTAGTGGAACGAATTGATAGTATTGAAACCACCCTTGCCCATATGATTCCTGAAATGACAGGAAATCTGTGTGCGGTTCTAGCCACTCTTATTTTTCTTTTTTATATTGATTGGAGAATGGCACTCGTATCTTTGATTACGTTTCCCATCGGTATGATCTGCTTTCTGTGCATGATGATCGGCTATGAAAAAAATTATAACCGTGCCATAAACGCGACCAAAAATCTAAATGACACCGCCGTTGAATATATTGGCGGAATTGAAGTTATTAAGGTCTTTGGAAAAGCAAAAAGCTCCTATGAAAAATTTGTAGCTGCAACAAAAGAAGGGGCTGCAAGTTATGTAGACTGGATGCGAAAAAATAATATCTTTTTTACTTTTTCCATGAATATTATGCCGGCTACTTTAGTGACTGTTCTTCCAATTGGCGGATTATTTGTACGAAATCATTCTTTATCTGTAACAAACTTTATTTTTATAATCATCCTCGCTATGGGATTGATCACTCCTATTTTAAATTGCATGGCATTTAGTGATGACATTGCAAAACTAAACACTATTATTTCTGAAGTTACCTCCATCCTTGAAGCAAATGAAATGCCTCGACCAAGCACAGAGCAAATTCAACTAGAAAATCACACAATTACCTTAAAGAATGTTCACTTTGGATATAATGAAGCGGAAGTCCTGCACGGAATTGATCTTACATTTAAGGAAGGAACGGTAAATGCACTTGTTGGTCCATCCGGTGGCGGAAAATCTACAATTGCCAAATTGATTGCCTCTTTTTGGGACGTAAAAGAAGGGAGCATTCAACTTGGCGCCACCGATATCCGTAACCTTTCTTCCGAACAATACCACACACTGATTGCCTATGTTTCCCAAGAAAATTTCTTATTTGATGACACCATTCGTGAAAATATTCGTATAGGAAATTTATCAGCAACAGATGAACAAGTGGAGAAAGCTGCAAAAGATTGCGGTTGTTGGGACTATATTATGAGTCTTGAAAACGGATTTGACACAATGGTTGGAACTGGTGGTACCCATTTATCTGGAGGAGAAAAACAACGAATTTGCATTGCTCGAGCGATGTTGAAAAATGCTCCTATCGTCATTCTTGATGAAGCTACCGCCTATACAGATCCCGAAAATGAAGCGCTCATTCAGGCCTCTGTTGCAAAACTTATTCGTGGGAAAACGCTAATTGTAATTGCTCATCGCCTTTCCACGATTACAGATGCAGATCAAATTGTGGTAGTCGATCATGGAACCATTCATGGAACAGGAACCCACAACGATTTGTTACGTACCTGCCCGCTTTATAAGAACCTATGGAATGCACATGTCTCTGTAAAAGATCGTTTATATGGAGGTGACGTAAATGTATCAAACCTTTAAAAATTTCTTTGCTTTTTGCAATCATATAAATCGAAAAAAATTTTATATATCCATTGTTCTTGGTGTTTTTTCCGCATTGTTTGGCGCACTTAAAATTTCAGCAATTGCAGTCATGCTAACTGCCATCTTGCAAGAAACAATTTCAAATTCTACACTTTTTACATGCCTTGGTATCATGCTTGTATCTATAATCGGTTCCTCTATAATTAATTATCAGTCAACTATGCTACAAACAGAAGCTGGTTATGGAACTGCTGCTGAAAAACGTATGGAAATTGCAGAACATATGCGCTATCTACCAATGGGATATTTTAACAAACATAGTTTAGGAAAAATCACCTCTGTCGTAACAAATACGATGGAAAATCTTGCCGATGTAGGTACAAGAGTTGTAATGCTTGTCACAAGTGGTATCTTTCTGACTGCTGTAATCACGCTTGTAACCTTTTTCTTCGACTATAGAATCGGATTACTGATCGTATGTGGTCTTTTAATTTATCTCTTTGTAAACACCCGCATGCAAAAGGCAGCACAAGCGTGTTCCGAAAAAAAAGTACAAGCAGATTCTGTCCTTGTGGAAAAAGTATTGGAATACATCAAGGGAATTGCAGAAGTAAAATCCTACCATTTATCAGGGAAATACAATCAAACTGTAGAATCTGCCATTGAGAAAAATGCAAAAGCTAACACGGATCTAGAACTTGCTCTCATTCCTTATATGACCTTACAAAACTTGGTTTCAAAACTGATCGTAACCGGAATTTGTGTTTTATCACTCTTCTTTTATACAAGAAACACCATGACTCTATTGGATTGTATCATGCTACTGATCTGCTCCTTTGTCATGGTAGAAGGCTTAGAAAAAGCGGGAAATTATTCCAGTTTACTTCGTATTGTTGATTTATGTGTCAAACAGGCCAATGAGATTCTAGAGGTTCCTATGATGAAAATCGATGGAGAAGATATTTCCCCTTCTTCCCTCGAACTAAAGGCCGAGCATATTGATTTTGCCTATGGCGAGAAAAAAATCATCCATGATCTTTCCGTCACAATCCCGCCAAACACCACCACCGCAATCGTGGGACCTTCTGGCAGTGGAAAAACAACCTTATGCCATCTTCTGTCTCGTTTCTGGGATGTGGATCGCGGTTCTGTTACTTTAGGCGGAAGAAATGTCAAAGACTATGACATGGATGCCCTTATGAAAAATTTTAGTTTTGTATTTCAAAATGTTTATCTGTTCAAAGATACGATTTCAAACAATATTCGCTTTGGCAGACCAAATGCATCTATGGAAGAGGTGATCACCGCAGCCAAAAAAGCAAAATGCCACGACTTCATTCTCTCTCTTCCAAATGGCTACGATACCGTGATTGAAGAAAATGGAGGCTCTCTCTCCGGTGGTGAGCGTCAACGTCTGTCTATTGCAAGAGCAATCATGAAAGATGCCCCAATTATTATTTTGGATGAAGCAACCGCAAATGTTGATCCCGAAAATGAACAAGAGCTTTTGTATGCAATACAAGAACTGACCAAAGAAAAAAGTATCATTATGATTGCCCATCGTCTTAAGACCATACAAAATGCAGACCAAATTCTTGTATTAGATCATGGTCAAATTATTCAAAAGGGCACACATAACGAGCTTATATCCCAAGACGGCCTCTATAAACGCTTTGTCAAACAAAGAGAACTTGCAACAAACTGGAAACTATAATCTTATCCCCCATTTGTTTCATTCTATGAGCAGAAGTAACCATTTTACTTCTGCTTTTTCTTGACAAAATATAAATTTATAGGTACAATAACTTTGTTATCGATAACACTGTTATTATGGAGGTTAAGAAAATGGCTGTAAAAGATCCTACACTAGATAGTAAGATCGTAAACGCTGCTACAGAAGAATTTTTAGAATGTGGATTTCAAGGGGCATCTCTTCGCCGAATTGCAAAGCGGGCAGATTTAAGTACCGGAGCTTTGTATACAAGATACAAAAGTAAGGATGATTTATTTTGTTCTATTATAAAAGATCTTCTTTCTGAAGTTAGTCGTGAATTTGAACCTATGCGTCAAGAATACATGGAAGCGCAAAAAGACAATAACCTTGATACCATTTTAGAAGCAATTCGCCAGGAAGAAAAAATCTATCAACAAATTTTATTGAACTATTATGATCAATGTATTTTGTTTTTTTGTCGCAGTGACGGAAGTTCTGTGCAAAAGCAGTTGGAACAATTTATGACCTACAAAGCACAAGAAACTGTTGCATATTTACAAACGATTTCAAAAAAAGAAATTAATGTAGATGCTGTAGAAATCCTTTTATTCCAACAGTTTTACTGCTATCGCTCCCTTCTAGAAAAAAAATTAAGCAAAAAAGAAATTACATCTTGTTTAAAGATTGTCGAAGCTTTTCATGAAGCTGGTTGGAAAGAATTGTTTCGCCAACTCATGGAATAATTCTTTTATATGTCGCAGCCAAACAATCCTGTCTGCGACAAATTTTCAATCGTAAAGTTAGTTTTGACTAACCTTTGAACGATAAACGAAACTTTGGAGGAACATTTATGAACAAACAAACCCCTTCTTTTTTCAAAGAACTTGGATGTTTTATGAAGTTATATCGTACAGAATATATCTTTTCTATACTACTTAGTATCTTCAGTGTTGCATCCGGCATTTTCGCCTATGCATGTGCTGGTAAAATTGCATCTATCCTATTAGAAGGCTCCCCTTCTTTTCAAACACTCCTTCGGTTTGCAATCGCTGCATGTGTCTGTAAACTGATGAACAGCTGTCTTTTGAATCTTTCCACTTGGATTTCGCACAAAGCAGCCTACAAAACCCTTCGAGATATTCGTGAAGCACTGTCAAATCAATTTCTTCAACTCCCAATGGGCTACTTTGAGGAACATGGTAGCGGAAGATTGAAAACGCTCTTAGTAGATCATATCGAAGGCATGGAAAAAACACTCGCTCATGTACTTCCTGAACTGACTGCGAATCTCTTAGCTCCTTTTTGTTGTATTGTATGGATGTTTTTTATTGACTGGCGACTCGCTCTTATCACACTTGGATGGATTACTTTAGGATTCTCTGTAACAGGTGGAATGATGAAAGACTATGCTAGCAAATACGAAGGACAAATCAATGCATTTAAACGTATGAATCAGGCTGTCGTAGAATATGTCAATGGGATCGAAGTAATCAAAAATTTCGGACAAGCTGATAAATGCTACAAAAAATATGAAGATGCTGCATACCACCACGCAAATTACAATGTAAACTGGCAAAAAGACACGCAAAAATATGCTTCTCTTGGTATGGCAATTGCACCTTTCTCAATTTTTCCAATTGTAATCTGTGGTTTACTTTTTTACGCACATGGAACACTCACCGCTGGGCCATTCTTTATGATCATTCTTCTCTCATTTGGAATTTTCGGACCACTTATGAATGCTATGAATTATTTTGATCAGTTGGCTACAATGGGAACAAATGCAAGTGAAATTAAAGAAGTTCTTGATTACAAAGTGTTAAAACGAGGAAATGGTACCTCCATAAACCACAACGATATTGACTTTGACCATGTAAGTTTTTCTTATGAAAACGGAAAAAAAGTTCTTCAAGATGTTTCTTTCCATTTGAAAGAAGGTTCTCTTCTTGCTCTTGTAGGTCCTTCTGGAAGCGGAAAATCCACCATTGCCAAACTACTTGCTGGCTTTTGGGATCCCGATGAAGGTCAAATTTATATCGGTGGAAAACCGATGGAAGATTTTACTCAACAACAATTAAATCATCTCATTGCTTATGTCGACCAAGACACCTTTCTTTTTGATGAAAGCATTCAAGATAATATTCGTATTGGCTCTCCTAATGCAACCCTTGAAGCTGTAAAAATAGCCGCAAAGCAAGCATACTGTAATGATTTTATTGAGGCACTCCCACAAGGATACGACACAAAAGCCGGGGAGACTGGTAGCCGACTATCTGGTGGTGAGCGACAAAGAATTGCCATTGTTCGTGCTATGATGAAACAATCTCCAATTTTAATTTTAGATGAAGCAACTGCAAGTACCGATCCTGAAAATGAGGCCATGATACAAAAAGCTTTAAATGCCGCTGCAAAGGGAAAAACATTGATCATGATTGCTCATCGACTGTCTACCATCGTCCATGCAGATCAAATCGCCTTTGTAAAAGATGGAAAAATCCATGCCATGGGCACTCATCAACAATTACTGGAAACTTGTCACGACTATCGAACAATGTGGGAATTATCGGAGGTAAGTAAACATGATTAGTACTCTGAAAAGAATTTGGAAGTGTAGTGAGAAACGACATAAAAATTTAATAATTGCTCTCCTATTATCCTTTTTACGTTCTGTCTTTAGCATTACACAAATACTTGCAATTATTTTAACCGTAAATGTTCTTTGCGGAAATGCAGATTCAAACTCTAGCATGATAAAAATAATTATTCTCACCATAGTGTGTATTTTAGGCAACTTTGCCACCAGCTATTTTGAACAAATAAACACATTAAAAAGTGGATTTTTCATGGTTGCAGATCAACGAGTTCGCATAGGAAATCATCTAAGATGTATGCCTCTTGGTTTTTTTAATGATTCATCCTGCGGACGAATCTGTGCCTCTTTGACCACCACTCTAACCAATGTTGAAACCGCCGCACCTATGGCGATGGTAGGAATTATTTCTGGACTTTTTAATACCTTTACACTGTTTATATTTATACTTCTGTATGACTGGCGTATTGGTATTTTATCTGGGATCGGAATGCTCGCTTACCTTTTCATCGTCAATTATCAGATGAAACTTTCTAGAAAAAGTGCTCCTTTCCAACAAGAAGCACAAAACAATCTTGCAAAAGCGACACTCTCCTTTTTACAGGGAATCAAAGTAACAAAATCTTTTTCCTTTGAAGAAGGCGACCAGCAACTGAAAAATGCTGTAAAAGAAAGTTGTCAGGAAAATATTTCCCTTACTTCAAAATCCATGCCATCCCAATTTGTTGCTGGCATCTGTATTGCGATTTTTGAATCACTCCTCTTACTTGCATCTTTATATTTTTACATCCAAACAGGATCTATAGATACTGTAAAAATGATTGTTCTTTTACTATTTAGTTTTATGGTTTATGCATCTTTGAACCAAGCTGGATCTATGCTTTCCATGATTGGACTTTTGGACTCTAGTCTAAATGAAATTGAAGCAATCGGCGAGGAAAAACCGCTTCAAGAAGAAATGCCAAAACAAACAGCCTCTTCCAATGATATTGTTTTTGACCATGTACATTTTTCCTATGGAGACAATGAAATTTTACATGATATTTCCCTTTCTATTAAGCCAAATTCTCTTACTGCCTTAATTGGACCTTCGGGCTCTGGAAAAACAACACTCTGCCAATTGATTGCAAGATTTCGTGACAGTTCCTCTGGTACAATTACGATCGGTGGAGCAAACATTCGTCATATACCAACTGAAGATTTAATGAAAAAAATCAGTATGGTATTTCAAAATGTATACCTTTTCGAAGATACTATTTTAAATAACATACGCTTTGGAAAACCGGATGCAAGTTTGGAAGAAGTCAGAGCCGCTGCAAAAGCAGCACACTGTGATGATTTTATTCTTTCACTTAAGGATGGTTACGAAACGATTCTAAAAGAAGGCGGAAATAGCCTCTCAGGCGGAGAAAAGCAACGCATTTCTATTGCCAGAGCCATTCTTAAAGATTCACCAATTGTCATTTTAGACGAGGCGACAAGTGCATTAGATGCAGAAAATGAACATGATATACTCGCTGCAATCGAAATGCTAACAAAAAACAAAACAGTTATTATGATTGCACATCGCATTAAATCTGTTGAAAATGCAGATCATATCATCGCCTTAAAAGATGGGAAAATTGTACAGGAAGGCACACATGAACAGTTGAAAGATCTCCCTGGGCTTTATGCAGATTTCATTGCCTCTAGAAAAGAAGCAACCTGTTGGCAAATGAACACTTAAAACCACTTTCCTTGAAGCCAAAAAAGAGAAGTGTTGAAATAAAAGTTTCAACACTTCTCTTTTTATATTTAATTTTTAATCATCTTATACATCGGAGGCACTTCCTTGATTTCGTTCCCGCCAGACCTTTACTCATTTGCTTATTGACACTCGTCTGTTTAACTAACTGGTGCTAATCAAACCTCCTCTTTCTCAATATACAAATCAATTTATAACTAAACCCGTCTACTTTACGCTTCTGGTATCTATTTATCTTAAAATTTCTTCCCAATAAATCGATATTCCTTCCATGTTTCTTTACACATATCTAGAAATTTTGCTATATGTGGTATCTTTTACTCAATACGTCTGTAAATGTTAAATCTCTGTACCAAATCCAGTTTCCTAACTCTCCGATCAATTATTTCATTCTTCTTTATACTGGATCTTCTCTATCTTCTTCTGGTAAAGGTCTTTTCTTTGCAGGAACTTCCATCTACCATACCACTAACATATTGATTTATAACTGATGTTTCACTGTCCATGGGACCTTTCCCTCCTTAACAATCATTTCCAATTTTGCTGAACATCTATATATGTTCTTCAGATATTTCTATATCTTTGCTTCTCTTTTGGATTGACTTAATAATAGCATATAGCCAGCTATTTGTCAAGCTATTTGCTTTTTGTATTTTAAATATCTTTTTTATTTTAATTATTTTTATAATTATCTGACTATTTTAATTTATTCCGACAATGAAAATGCCAAAGGTTTTTTCCTTTGGCATTTTCTTTTCATTCATTAACAGATTTCCGCTCCTGCTGGCATGTCTTTTTCTGGTGTCACTAATGCAAGATTTCCTTCTGCATCTTCTGCACAAAGAAGCATACCTTCTGATAAAATTCCTGCAAGTTTTGCTGGTTTTAAGTTTACGAGAACCATCACTTTTTTACCAACCATTTCTTCAGCAGTATAATGGCCTTTGATTCCTGAAACGATCTGCTTCATCTGACTTCCAACTTTTACCTGAGAACAAAGTAATTTCTTTGATTTCTTTACTTCTTCACAAGAAATAATTTCTCCAACCTGGAACTGCATTGCTCCAAATTGATCGTATGTGATTTCTGGTTTTGCCTCAATATCAATCACATTTTCCTCTTTTTCTTCCTCAACTACCGGATGAAGCTCTGCAACTTTTTGCAACACTTCCTCAAGATCTAATCTTTGGAAAAGAATCTCTGGTTTATCTGTCACATGTCCTCCATTTAACTGTGCAAGAATTTTCTTGCTTGTTGATGGCATGAAAGATTCTAATAATTCTGCCCCTGCAGAAATACTCTGAATCAGATTGAACAGTACTGTCTCAAGTCGATCTTTTTTCTCCTCATCTTTTGCAAGTACCCAAGGCATTGTTTCATCAATATATTTATTGCAACGTTTGAAGAGGTTGAAAATCTCTGTAATCGCATCTGCTACACGAAGACCATCCATTTTTACTTCTACTGCTTTTGGTGTAGCTTCTACAACTGCTTTTAAGTCTGCATCTACTTCTTCTGCAACTCCTTTATCTGTTACCACTCCGCCAAAGTATTTATTTGTCATAGATACGGTACGATTCACAAGGTTTCCAAGTGTATTGGCAA
>JARHYE010000020.1 GCA_029258605.1 Ruminococcus sp. | reverse complement strand
ATTCAGCAATTGCAATTGCTTTGACAGGATTAGGAATGTTTTTTGCGAATGCATGGTTATTGTTTCTTCCATGCCTTTTTTGGGTTGAGATTACAGTTTTGATGAAGTTTACGGAAGAAAAATGGTTAAAAGAACGTTATGGGCAGAGTTATATGAACTATTGTAAACGAGTAAATCGTTGTATTCCGTGGATTCCAAAACAAAAATAATATCAAAGATTACTGTTTGCATTCCTCTTTATATTCATTTAAATTTTAGATTTATACACCATTGTGCCTTGCCCATAGAAAATGTTTTGTGGTAAAATAATAAGGTTCGAGCATTTAGAAAAATAGATGTAATCCTACAAAAGAATAGATTGTATCGAATCAAAAGGAGTGTGTAAATTGTTAAAGGTAGAACATTTATCATATGAGATCTATGAAGAAGGCAGACAAGCAGAGATACTTTCTGACGTTAGCTTTTCAGTTGCAGATGGAGAGATGCTTGTAATAACAGGGCCAAACGGTGGTGGAAAATCTACACTAGCCAAGTTATTGATGGGAATTAACAAGCCAACAGAAGGAAAAATCATTTTAAATGATAAAGATATTACAAACTTTTCAGTAGATGAAAGGGCAAAGGCTGGAATTGGATTTGCATTTCAGCAGCCACCAAGATTTAAAGGAATGACGGTAAGAAGGCTTCTTTCACTAGCAGCTGGAAAACCAATCGAGGAAGAAAAATGTTGTTCTTTATTAAGTAGCGTTGGATTATGTGCAAGAGAGTATATCGATCGAGAAGTAGACGCGACCTTGTCAGGTGGTGAAATGAAACGAATTGAAATTGCTACAGTACTTGCAAAACAGCATGATGTCTGTATTTTTGATGAGCCAGAGGCGGGAATTGATCTTTGGAGTTTTTCGATGCTTATCAAACGCTTTCAAAAGATCCACGAAGCAAAAAAAGAAAGTTTGATTCTTATTTCACACCAAGAGAGAATTATAAGAATGGCAGATCGTATTATGGTGATTTCAGGAGGAAAAGTTCAAACAGTGGGAGAGGCAAAGGAAGTTATGCCACACCTGTTTGGAAAGGAAGCAGAGCATTGTGTCTGTGGACAGCAGAAAGGAGGGGAATTCTGTGAATCTTGATGAAACAACAAAACAAGTATTGGATGTAATCGATGAAAAAGGATTTAAACAAGAGGGAGCTTATTCTCTTCGTTTGAACGGAATTTCTGTGTGCCAGGGGAATAGTCCTTTTGTACGTATTGAAAATAAAAAAGACAAACCTGGAATTGATATTTATATCGCAGGGGAAGCAAGAAATGAAGAACTGCATATACCAGTTGTTATGTCAAAATCAGGTGAAGTAGATGTAGTATACAATGATTTCTACATTGAAGATGGTGCTGATGTGACGATTGTTGCGGGATGTGGAATTCATAACAGTGGATGCAATGATACGAGACATGATGGAATCCATTGTTTTCATGTAGGGAAAAATGCCCATGTGAAGTATGTGGAGAATCATTATGGTGAAGGAGAAGGGACAGGTGCCAGAATTCTCAATCCAGTAACCCAAATTTACGTTGGAGAAAATGCCGCATTTACTATGGATACGGCTCAAATTAAAGGAGTAGATTCTACAAAGCGAGAAACATACGTAGAACTTGCAGAAGGTGCGAAATTAAATGTGATGGAAAAACTTATGACTCATGGGGAGCAAATGGTAGTTTCCAATATGGATGTGAAATTAAATGGAGAAAATAGTTCTGCTCGCATCGTTTCTAGATCGGTTGCGAAAGGAACATCAAAACAGGTTTTCCATCCAAAAGCAATTGGGTGTAAGCCATGTCATGCGCATGTACAGTGTGATTCCATTATTATGGATGAGGCACAAATTAGTTCCATACCAGAAATCAATGCACAAAATGTAGATGCTCAGATTGTGCATGAAGCAGCTATCGGAAGAATTAACAATGAGCAACTTATAAAACTCCAAACATTTGGGATGTCAGAAGAAGAGGCAGAAGCAATTATTATTGAAAACTTTTTGAATTAGTAGATGCGGGGGGTGGACTATGAAGAAAAAGCAATTTGGAATTATATATATTGTTATTTCATCCTTTTGTTTTGCGATGATGAATGTATTTGTGCGTCTATCAGGAGATTTGCCATCCATTCAAAAGAGTTTTTTTCGTAACCTTGTTGCGTTAATTGTCGCGCTTATAATTTTAATGCGTGATAAAACTTGGTTTTCAGGTAAAAAAGAGAATATAAAATATTTATTTTTAAGGTCCCTTGCAGGAACGATAGGAATTTTGTGTAATTTTTATGCGGTGGATCATCTTGTATTATCAGATGCCTCTATGTTGAATAAAATGTCTCCATTTTTTGTGATTATATTTAGTTTCTTTCTGCTGAAAGAAAAAATAAAACCAACTCAGATTTTAATTGTAGCAGGGGCGTTTCTAGGGAGTTTGCTGATCATTAAGCCTACAACTTCAATTTTGCAATCTCCTGCCTCTATGATTGGATTATTAGGTGGGATGGCGGCAGGCCTTGCATATACATATGTGAGATTTTTAGGAGAAAGGGGAGAAAAAGGACCATTTATTGTATTTGTGTTCTCTACTTTTTCCTGTGTGGCAACTTTGCCTTTTGTGATTGCAGGTTATAGTCCGATGACATGGAAACAATTGCTGTGTCTTCTACTTGCTGGTGTATGTGCAACAGGTGGACAATTTGGAATAACAGCAGCATATTTCTATGCGCCGGCCAGAGAAATCTCCGTGTATGATTATTCCCAGATTATATTCTCAGCTATTTTGGGATTTATTATTTTCCATCAACTGCCAGATGTATATAGTTGGATGGGATACATTGTGATTTGTGCAATGGCAGTTCTTATGTATTTTTACAATAATAAATGGGCAAGAAAAAAAGAATAATACGATAATGCAACTGAAGATGATATCTGCAAAGACAGGCCTTTTGGCTTGACTTTGCAGATTTGTGTTTTATAATGAAATCAAAGTATTAGTTATTAGAAAAATGGATAAATGAAGGGAGCAAGCAGAATGGATACATTGATTAAAAACGGGAAAATTGTATCTGCTCAGTCCACGTATACAGCGGATATACTGATTCGAGATGAAGTTGTGTGTGCGATTGGAACAAATCTGGAACATACGTTTTCTTTAAAGGAAGAGACGAGAGTGATTGATGCAACTGGAAAATATGTACTTCCTGGTGGAGTTGACGTACATACGCATATGGATTTACAGGCGGGCCCATGTAGAGCAGTGGATGACTTTTATGATGGTACAGTAGCAGCTGCGTGTGGAGGCACGACATCGATTGTAGATCATATGGCATTTGGACCAAAAGGGTGTCCACTTCATCATCAGTTGCAGGAATATCACGGACTGGCAAAAGGAAAAGCGGTTATCGATTATGGGTTCCATGGAACGGCACAACATCCCATGACAGCAGAAATTCTTGATGAATTAGAGTCTATGATCCAAGATGGGGTACCAAGTGTTAAAGTATACATGACCTATGATTTTAAACTAGAGGATGATGAAATTTTAAGTGTATTAAAACGAATGAAAGAACTCCATGGAGTAACGGCATTTCATTGTGAAAACCATCAGATTGTGGAAGCGAACAGAAAGAAGTTTCCACAAGAAGGAAAAACAGGTCCATATTATCATGCAAAGAGTAGACCAAATCTTGCGGAGGCGGAAGCAGTAAGACGAATTCTTTATCTTGCAAAATTAGCAGAAGATGCGCCGGTATATATTGTTCACCTTTCTTGTAAGGAGAGCTTACAGGCAGTAGAAGAAGCAAGAGCAATGGGACAAAAAAATATTTTCGTAGAGACGTGTACACAGTACCTTACATTGACAGAGGAAGAATACAAACGAGAAGATGGACTTAAATTTGTAATGTCTCCACCTCTTCGTACGAAACAAGATATTGATTATCTGTGGAAAGGACTGGAAAATGGAGAAATACAAGTTGTAGCAACAGATCATTGTCCATTCTTTTTTGAAAAAGAAAAACAGCTTGGAAAAGATGATTTTACGAAATGCCCAAATGGTGCTCCAGGTGTAGAAGAAAGGATGATACTGCTTTATTCAGAAGGCGTGGTCAAAAATAGGATTACACTAAATAAGTTGGTCGAAGTTGCGTGCACCAATCCAGCAAAGATTTACGGGTTGTATCCGAAGAAAGGGGTATTGCAGCCTGGTTCAGATGGAGATCTTATCATTTTGGATCCAGATAAACAACATATTTTAACAAAGAGTGATATGCATAGTGCGGTAGATTATACCGCATATGAGGGAGTCTTAGTGACAGGATATATTGAGATGGTAATGCAAAGAGGACACATGCTCGCCAAGGACAATCAATTTATAGGAGAAAAAGGTGCGGGTCAGTTTATCTTTCGTAAACCGACCACGTAATAAAAAGGGACTGCAATACGCAGTCCCTTTTTGTAGAAGTATGTATTACAGAAGTTGAATTCCATTTTCTCGTGCTATTTGAATAATGTGATCAGGCCAGATGGATGACTGGACTTCTCCAATATGTGCTTTTCTCAAATAGTACATACATATACGAGATTGACCAATTCCGCCACCTACGGTGTAAGGTAATTCTCCATCTAAAAGAGCTTTTTGGAAAGGCAGTTGTGCACGTTCCTCACAATTTGCTATAGACAATTGCTTTAATAAGGCATCTTCGTCTACACGAATTCCCATAGAAGAAAGTTCTAAAGCAATATCGAGCACTGGGTAGTAAACAATAATATCACCGTTTAAATCCCAGTCATCATAGTCTGGAGCACGTCCATCGTGTCTTTCTCCAGATGCCAAAACTTTTCCGATTTGAGAAATAAAAACAGCTCCTTTTGCTTTTGCGATCAGATATTCTCGCTCTTTCGCTGTTTTATCTGGATATAATTCTTCTAATTCCTGAGAAGAAATAAAGAAAATTTCATCAGGAAGCAATTCTTCAATATAATTGTATCGTCTGGAAATAAAACTTTCTGTTTCCTTTAAAGCACTGTATACTTTGCGAACGGTATATTCTAAAGTCTCAGTGTTTCGTTCTTCTTTGGAAATAATTTTTTCCCAATCCCATTGATCCACATAAAGGGAGTGAATATTGTCAGTGTCTTCGTCTCGACGAATGGCGCTCATATCTGTATAAAGCCCTTCCCCTGAGTGAAAATCATAGTGTTTTAAAGCGTAACGTTTCCATTTTGCAAGGGAATGAACAATCTCAGCAGCAGTATCGTCTTGTTCTTTAATTCCAAAAGTAACGGGACGCTCTACGCCATTTAAATTGTCGTTCAGTCCGGATTCAGGACGTACAAAAAGTGGTGCTGAAACACGAGTAAGGTGAAGAGATTTGGCAAGAGCACGCTCTAAGTGATCTTTGATCTCTTTGATGGCTACTTCAGTTTCACGTATATTAAGAGGGGATGAATACCCTTCTGGAAGAATCAAATGTTCCATAACTAAATGCTCCTTTTATCGAAAAGATAGTACCATTTTACAATTTAAAGATGGAGAAGTCAATGTAAAGGAGAAATAAAATAATGTTGTTCAAACAACATACAGAAAAAGAAATTTAGATTATACTTTTGTACAATGTGAACAAGGATGGTGAAATATGTTTAGATGGACAGAAGAAAGTATAAGATGGTGGCAGCGAGCAAGAGCATATACCAACCATTATAAGGAGATGGCAGAACTGGTTTTGCCATATTTAGAAAAGGATGAGACCTTGTTTGATATTGGATGTGGACTTGGATACATTGATATAGAGTTAGCGCCTTGTGTCAAACAAATCAAAGCTTTTGATATTGAAGAAAAGGTATTACGAGAACTAAAAAAAGAAGTAGAGATTCATAAGCGAACAAACATATCTGTAAGCAATGAAAATTGGTTGAAACTTCCAGACCAGAGTTGTGATTCCTTGCTGGCATGTTCCTTTGGATCGATGGAAGAATATTTGGAAGATTTTTTGCGAATTGCAAGAAAGCAAGTATTGATTTTAAAGCGGAATCGATCAAAATTTTCACAAAAATATTATAAAGGAAAACCGGTGTATTCGGTGGCGGGGTGCGAAAGCTATCTTAAGGAAAACAAGATACCGTTCGAAAAAGTATCTGTCTATAGTGATTTTGGCCAGCCCCTTGAGTCTTTAGAAGAGGCAGAAGCTTTTGTGCTTTTCCATAGAATTAACGGGAATGAACCTATAAAAGAATATTTGGAACAGCATTTGGAGCCAGGAAGATATGGGTATCCATATTACTTGTCTAACCGAAAAGAAATGAGTTTATTTATAATATCAAAGGAGAATTTACTAGATGAAAAAGGAAACGAAAATTCTTACCGCTCTTAGTATTTGTCTTGCTTTTGTTTTTTTGATTTCCTTTGGTCTTGGGAAATATCCAATCAATATAAAAGAATTGCTTGGAATTTTAGGGTCGAAAATTTTGCCGATCAAACAATTTTGGACTAACAATCAGCAAATAGCACTTTTTAACATAAGGATGCCAAGAATTTTATTAGGAATTTTAGTTGGGGCAGCATTGCCAACAGCAGGGGTTTGCTATCAGGGAATTTTTAGAAATCCAATGGTATCCCCAGATCTTTTAGGGGCTTCTTCAGGAGCAGCCTTTGGGGCAGTGCTTGCAATTTTATCAGGTGCAGGTTTTTTGGGAATCTCCATGTCTGCATTCTTTTTTGCGCTTTTTACAGTATGGATTGTATGCATGGTCGGAAAACATGCAAAAGGGAATTCAGCCTTGGGATTAGTGTTATCAGGAATTATGGTTAGCTCGGTTTTTACATCGGCTACATCTTTTTTGAAACTGGTGGCAGATCCAGATCAAGAATTACCGGCGATTACCTATTGGTTGATGGGAAGTCTTGCGGGAGCAAAGAAAAGTGATGTTGCTTTTGTGATTCTTCCAATTCTCAGTGGAATGATTCCTCTTTTTTTGCTTCGCTGGAAACTGAACCTTTTGACGATTGGTGAGGAAGAAGCGAGAACAATGGGAATCGATGTGGTAAAAATAAGAGGGATTGTGATAGCTTGTGCAACGCTCATAACAGCTGCAAGTATTTCTGTGAGTGGAATGATTGGATGGGTTGGACTTGTCATTCCTCATTTTGCAAGAATGTTGATCGGATGCGATTACAGAAAGTTACTTCCCGCTTCGGTTCTTATGGGGGCAACATTTATGTTGATTGTAGATAATATTGCAAGACTTGCAACGACTTCAGAAATTCCAATTGGAATATTGACGTCTTTTGTAGGTGCTCCATTCTTTTTGTATTTAATTATGAGAGAGGGGGAATAGCAATGGAACTTAAAGTTACACACCTAGATGCTTGCTATGGAAAACATAAAGTGCTGTCAGATCTTTCGTTTTCTCTCCCAAAAGGAAAATTAATGTGTGTCTTAGGACCAAATGGAGTTGGAAAGAGTACACTGTTTCAATGTATCTTAGGGTTGAAAAAACAACAAGCCGGGAAAATTTATATACAAGGTGTGGAAGTGGAAACACTAAACATTCGTCAACGTGCAAAACAAATTGCATTTATTCCACAAAGTCATCATCCAGTTTTTTCTTATAAAGTGAAAGATATTGTGTTGATGAGTACGGAATCTACCCTTAGTGGAATAAAAAGTCCTGGAAAAAGACAAATGGAAATGGCCCTTGAGGCAATGGAACGTGTTGGGATTTCTCATCTTGCAGAAAGAAAATACACACAAATAAGCGGAGGGGAACGACAATTAGTCATGATTGCAAGGGCATTGGCACAACAAGCCAAGGTTCTGATTATGGATGAACCGACTTCAAATTTAGATTATGGAAATCAAGTTCGTATTATGAAGCAGATTCGCAAACTAGTGGAGGATGGATATACGATTTTACAATCTTGTCATCAGCCAGATCAGGCTTTTTTGTATGCAGATGAAATTTTAGCTTTATGGAAAGGGCGTGTGCTTGCACAAGGTTCTCCGAAAGAGGTATTGACGGAGGAGCTGATACAAAAAATATATGGGGTTGATGTAGAAATTAAATCATTTCATGAGGATCAAATACGCGTGTGTATACCTGCGTATTTGCATAAAAGTTAATTTAAGGAGGAGTAAAGATGAAAAAAAGAATGTTAATGATGAAAGTGTTGGCATTGTGCCTGGCGGTAACAATGGTTGTGCCAGGTTGCGGAACAAAAAAGGAAGAGACAAAGATTGAACAAAAAGAAGAGGTAAAAGAAGAACAAAATCAAACAGAAACGGTAGTGTTTAAAGATTCTTGTGGGCGAGAAGTGGAGTTGCCTTCGAATATTGAGCGTATTGTTCCGATGGGGCCACCAGCGCAAATGATGCTTATGGCCCTTGCACCTGAAAAGGTAGTAGGAGTTACACAAAAGTTTAATGAAAAAGAAACGAAATATTTTGGGGAAGAGGTTGCGTCACTTCCAGAATTTGGTTCGTTTTATGGTGCGGAAGATCTAAATAAAGAAGCACTTTTAGCAGCACAGCCTCAAGTGATCATAGATATGGGTGAGGCAAAAAATGGAAATAAAGAAGATTTAGATGGTCTCCAGGAACAACTAGGAATTCCAACCATTTTTATTGAATCAAGTCTAAAAACAACGGGGGATGCGTTTCGTACCTTAGGCAAGGTTCTTGGAAAGACAAAAGAAGCAGAAAAACTTGCCACTTATTGTGAAACGAAACTAGAAATGGTTCAAAAGGGAATGGAGAAAATACCAGAAGATAAAAAGAAACACTACTTATATGCAGGTGGAGACAATGGTCTATGGGTTGTAAGTAAAGATTCTTTCCATGCAGAAGTATTAGATATGCTGGGAGATAACGTGGCAGTTTTGGCAGAACCTACGAGAAAAGGAAGTGGCGATGAAATCTCAGGAGAACAATTACTTTTATGGAATCCAGAATTAGTTATTTTTGCACCGAATAGTATTTATGATACAGTAAAAGAGGATGAACTTTGGGGGCAATTAGAGGCAATTCAAAACGATCGATATTATCAAGTACCTTCTTCTCCATACAATTGGATGGGAATGCCACCATCTATTAATCGATTTTTAGGAATGCAGTGGGCAGCAAATATCTTGTATCCAGATGTGTTTGATTATGATATGTACGAAGTGGCAAAAGAATATTATGATTTATTTTATCATTATGAATTGACAAAAGAAGAATTTCAAAACATTATAGGAAGTGTGAAAAAATAAAAGGAGCGTTCATATGAACACATTTAAGGAAGATTTAGAAAAGGCAGTGGCTTATCATGGACATTTGTGCTCAGGACAGATTCTTGGGGTACGAATGGCAAGATATGCTTGTGAAATTTTAAA
>JARHYE010000042.1 GCA_029258605.1 Ruminococcus sp. | reverse complement strand
GAAGAGAAGGATTCCTTGAACGTACATGGCAATGGAAAGAAGAGTATGCAGGAACAATTGAAAATCAGTTAAAAAAACTTGGTATTTCATGCGATTGGGATCGAGAAAGATTTACAATGGATGAAGGCTGTTCAAAAGCAGTAGAAGAAGTATTTATAAGCCTTTACGAAAAAGGCTATATTTACAAAGGATCTAGAATCATTAACTGGTGTCCAGTATGTAAAACTTCATTATCAGATGCAGAAGTAGAACATGAAGAACAAGATGGAAATTTCTGGCATATTAAATATCCAATCGTAGGAACAGACCGTTTCCTTGAAATTGCCACAACACGTCCAGAAACATTGCTTGGAGACTCTGCGATTGCAGTACATCCAGATGATGAAAGATACAAAGATATTGTAGGAAAAAATGTAATTCTTCCACTTGTTGAAAGACAGATACCGATTGTTGCAGATTATTATGTAGATAAAGAATTTGGAACAGGAGCTGTTAAGATTACACCTGCGCATGACCCAAATGACTTTGAAGTTGGAAAACGTCACAATCTTCCAGAAATCAATGTTATGAATGATGATGCAACAATTAATGAAAAAGGCGGAAAATACGCAGGTATGGATCGCTATGAAGCGAGAAAAGCCATTGTTGCTGATTTAGAAGCACAAGGATATCTTGTAAAAGTTGTTCCACATTCTCATAATGTAGGGACTCATGATCGTTGTGGTACAACAGTAGAGCCATTGATCAAACAGCAGTGGTTTGTAAAGATGGATGAACTTGCAAAACCTGCAATTGAAGCATTAAAATCTGGAGAACTAAAGTTTGTTCCAGAACGTTTTGACAAGATTTACCTTCACTGGCTTGAAAATATTAAAGACTGGTGTATTTCTAGACAGATTTGGTGGGGACATAGAATTCCTGCATATTATTGCGATGAATGTGGAGAGTTTGTTGTGGCAAGAGAAATGCCAAAGACTTGCCCACATTGTGGATGTACACATTTCACACAAGATGAGGATACACTTGATACATGGTTTAGTTCTGCACTTTGGCCATTCTCTACACTTGGTTGGCCAGATAAAACAGAAGATCTTGATTATTTCTATCCAACGGATGTTCTTGTTACAGGATATGATATCATTTTCTTCTGGGTAATTCGTATGGTATTTTCAGGATATGCACATACAGGAAAATCACCATTCCATACCGTATTGATCCACGGACTCGTAAGAGATTCACAAGGGCGTAAAATGAGTAAATCATTAGGAAACGGAATTGATCCACTTGAAATTATCGATCAGTATGGAGCAGATGCATTAAGACTGACACTTGTAACAGGAAATGCCCCAGGAAATGATATGCGTTTCTATAACGAGAGAGTAGAATCCAGTAGAAATTTTGCAAATAAAGTATGGAATGCATCTCGATTTATTCTTATGAATATTGAAAATGAGAAGCTTACGCAACCAGAACTTTCAGAACTTGAAGTGGCTGATAAGTGGATTATTTCAAAAGTAAACACACTTATTAAGGACGTAACAGAAAATATGGATAAATTTGAACTTGGTATTGCAGTTCAAAAAGTTTATGACTTCATTTGGGATGAGTTCTGTGATTGGTATATTGAGGTGGCAAAATTTAGAATCTACCATAAAGATGAAAATCCAAAAGCAGCCAATAGTGCTCTTTGGACATTGAAGCACGTATTAGGACAAGGTCTTAAGATGCTGCATCCATTTATGCCATTTGTTACAGAAGAAATTTACAATGCGCTTGTTCCAGAAGAAGAATCACTTATGATGTCTAGCTGGCCAGTATATAAAGATGAGTTCCATTTTGTAGAGGAAGAAAATGTCATGGATCATATGAAAGAAGTAATCCGTGGAATTCGTAATATCCGTGCAGAGATGAATGTAGCTAACAATCGTAAAACAAAAGTATTTGTAGTAACAGAAAAAGAAGAATTAAGAGCTGGATTTAAAGTGTTAACAGATTCGGTACTTCCTCTTATGAGTGCAACAGAGCTTCTTATTAGTGATAACAAAGAGGGAATCGCAGATAATGCAGTTTCCATTGTAGTTCCAGATGCGACAGTATATCTTCCATTAGAAGATCTTGTGGACTTTGAGCAGGAAAAGGAACGACTTCGAAAAGAAGAAGAAAAGTTAACAAAGGAGATTGCAAGAGCAAAAGGAATGCTTTCCAATGAACGATTTGTCAGCAAGGCACCAGAAGCAAAAGTTCAGGAAGAAAAAGACAAATTAGAGAAATATACCCAGATGCTTATAAAGGTTCAAGAAAGAATGGCAGGTCTTAATTAATGAGATTAATCAAGTTAAAAAAACCAGATTTTAAAGGATTTTTTAATAGAGTAAAGAACTTAAATAAAGAGGAAATAAAAGCACGAAGACAAGAACGAAAGTTAAAAAGAGAGCAGAAGATTAGGGAGCATCAAAATAGCAAGTTTGCCAAAAAGATGCAGCCGGTTTATAAAATTATGAACCGGTTCTCTCTTGTGTTCCATTATCTTCTGGCATGTGTGCTTAATTTTATTATAGAAGTAATATCTAGACATTCACTTGTGGATGCATGGGTGTATATGGTAAAAACACCAAAGGTGTTTTTATTCAATGCGTTTTTGATTTTTGTTACGTTTTCCATCGTATATTTAGTTAGAAGGCGTGTCTTTACAAGAATTGTATTGAGTGTATTTTGGGTGTTCCTAGGAGGATGTAATGGATACCTTCTAATGAAACGTGTAACACCGTTTAATGCACAAGATTTAAAAGTTTTGTCAGATGCAATATCACTGACAAGAAATTACTTCACTATTCCAGAATTAATTCTACTAATTACAGGGATCGCATTACTTATTTTTTGGATCATGTACATGTGGAAAAGAGGGGGACAGTTTTCTGGAAAACTAAGAAGACCACTGGCTCTTTGCGGAGTTGTAGCAAGTATTGGGGCGTATATGTGGTTAACCGATTTTGCAATTGAAGAAAGAATTGTTTCCAATTATTTTGGAAATATTGCATTTGCATATGAAGATTATGGATTCCCATATTGTTTTACAGCCAGTGTATTTAATACTGGAATTTCACAGCCTGTAGGATATGGAAAAGAAGCCATGAAAAACATTTCGAAAGACGGAGAAATCGCAACAACAAACACATCTAGAAAAGAAGAGGAATTGCCAAATATTATTTTTGTGCAGTTGGAAACATATTTTGATCCGACAGAAATTGAGTGGTTGAAATTTTCACAAGATCCAATTCCAAATTTAAGGGAAATGTCAAAACAGTTCTCTAGTGGATATTTTAAAGTTCCATCTGTTGGAGCAGGTACGGCGAATACGGAATTTGAAGTGTTAACTGGTATGAACATGAGATTTTTCGGACCAGGAGAATATCCATATAAAACCTATGCAAAGACAAAAGTATTGGAAAGTGCTGCAACGGCACTGACAAAGTTAGGATATGGGGCAGAAGCATTACATAATAATGGTGGAAACTTCTATAGTCGTTCTCAAGTATTTAATCATATGGGATTCGATCATTATACGAGTAAGGAATTTATGAATATTCTTCAGACCACTCCAAAAGGTTGGGCTACGGATGATATTTTGATTCCACATATTCTACAGTCTATGGACACAACAAAAGGGCAGGATTTTGTGTTTGCAATCAGTGTTCAGGGACATGGGGATTATCCGACAGAAAAAGTGTTGGAAAATCCGGAAATTGTTGTAAGTGGTGTAGAAGATGAAGGGAAACGAAATGCCTGGGAATATTATGTAAACCAAGTACATGAGATGGACAAAGTCGCAGGTGAATTGATTAGAAAAATTGAAGAACGAGGCGAACCATCTGTAGTTGTATTTTACGGAGACCACCTTCCAACTATGAATTTGGAAGCGAAAGATCTAAAGAGTAAATACTTATACAATACAAACTATGTAATTTGGGATAATATCGGATTAGAAAAAAAGGATAGGAATATCCCGGCATATCAGATTATGGCAGAAGTTTTTGATCGTCTTGATATCCATTCCGGAAGTATCTTTAATTATCATCAGCAGAGAAGAAAATCAAAAGATTATCTGCGAGATTTAGAAATGCTTCAGTATGATATTTTATATGGAAAACAGTATGTATATGAAAAGAGTGGAAAACCAATTGAAACAGGTCACATGCTCATGGGAGTACAAGATACAATTGTGAAAGATTTGATCACACAGTTAGATGGAACTTATAGCATTTATG
>JARHYE010000033.1 GCA_029258605.1 Ruminococcus sp. | reverse complement strand
GGAGAAGTAATACGAAGAATAACACGATTCTGTTAAACCCCACCTTTTTTACAAAAGGATTTTCTTTAATCTTTCCCACTTTTTTTCCTCCTACTTCTTCAGCCATACTGACTTTCGTAATATTTTTTCTTCGGCCGTACAGTCTATCCTGCACCTGCCGTCCCTTCTGGGCCTTTTCTACATGTTTCCATGTAATCCCCTCCTTCGTTCGTTTCTCATTATATCATTTTCCGTTCATGATTTGCAAGTCATCACGACTATCTGATTCATGATGTCTATATTTTGTTTTAATCTTCTTCCTTTTTAACTATAACTTGCTTTTTTCAACTAAACTTTATATAATGTCGTTGTTCAGCCGTAAATATTACGACAAATTACATTTTAAAGGAGGACATTATGAAACATCATCGTTCTATATTAAGTATGATCTTGATCAGCGTTTTCATGTCACTTATGTTCACAGCCTGCGGTAAAAAAACCGATGTGGCTCCAGCTCCTTTTTCAGAGCTTACATGGAACACTACTTACGACGAAATGGTCGCCCTAGAAGGTAAAGAAACAAATTCTTACGATTCTGTATATGATGGAACAACTTATGCATACAAAGGAAACTTCCTAAACCACGACGGTTCCATCAAATATATGTATGACGACAAAGAAAAACTTGTCTGTATCTCCTGGGAATACACAGCCAAATCGCCTGAAGACCTAAAAAAAGTTTACAATGAACTGCTAGAAGATCTTACTGATAAATATGGTGAAAGCGGATACAAAAGTGGTAACAGCACAAATAGTGGAAATGTTTGGTATCGTAAAGAAGGAAACATCATTTTAAGTTCCGTCAGTACGAAAAACATTAACGCGATCTTGTGTTCTTATCTGAATCCGTCAGTATCTTCACCAGAGAATGACTAAGCATTACTATAGTTAACAGTATAGCGATTTTTTTAGAATTTTGTAATCGAATATCTTACTAAAAAAGGTTAAAAATTTACACTCTTGTAAATTTTTAACCTTTTTTCTTATCTATTTTATTCTTGACCAACAAAAGGATAGAGTAATTTTTGATTTTCTTCTTCGTACAGATTGTCCTCTGTAATAAGTTTACATCCTGAATCTGTATTTTTTTTGATTGATTTTCCTTCCAAAATATCGTTCGCTTGTTTCATTCCCAGATATCCCATATTAAATGGTTTTTGAATGACAATTCCCTGAAAAACTCCTTCTTCTAAAAGTTTGATTTCTTCTATGGAGTTATCAAAACCAACTACTTTCACCTTGTTTGACATTCCAAGTTCTTTTACGGCACGGGCTGCTCCAACCGATGCATATTCATTGGTTCCCATAATCATTCCTAACTTCGGGTATTGCTCAATCATTTTTTTTGCTTGATCATATGCTTTGTTATAGGAAGAACCGCAAAACACAACATCCTGTATCATTTCTTCTTTTTCCCCAAGACCTTTTCGAATCCCGGCTTCTCTTTCAATTGCAGTAGATGCTCCTTTTACATGGGCTATGATGCCAATCTCATTTTCTTTTTCTAATAACGACTTTGCATAATGTCCTAATTCTTTTCCTGCAGCATAATTATCTGTTGCAACAATCGCTGTGGATATATCATATTCTATAACCGAATCAATAAGAACAAGCCGAACCCCTTTTTGCACCGCTTCTTTTAGTACATCAGCTGTTTCCGAGTAACTACACGGAGCAACAAGAAGTACATCTGGTTTTTTCTCAATACTTTTTTGAATGTAATCGATTTGTTCTTCCACCTCTTCTTCCGAAAGACCTCCAACTACTTCTAAATCGATATTAAATTCTTCCGCTCCAAGCCTGGCCCCTTCGATCAACGAAGTCCAAAATCCATTTGTCTTGTCTAAAGTTTTCGGGATAAAGATCACTTTTTTTCTATCTTCTTCTTGATCATGTACCCCTCTTATCGCGTATATTGCAAGTGAAAAAGAAAGAATTCCTAATAATAAGATCATTACTCTTTTTTTGATTTTATCGTTCATCATCTGGTCTACTAGTCAGTGGAACTGTTACAATTACCACTGTTCCTCCTCCTTCCCTGTCTTTGTAGGTAAGACCATATTCCGGGCCATAATAAAGTTGAAGACGTTTCTGTACGTTTGGAGCTCCAACACCTTTGCGTCCTTTTTCTTTTTTTCTTTCCTCGAAAATATGTGCTTTTATTTGCGGAGGAATTCCAGCCCCATCATCTTCTATTATAATGCAAGCTTTTTCTCCTTCTTTGTATCCCCTGATCATAAGATTTCCTCTTGTTTCCTTATATTTTAAACCATGGTATATTGCATTTTCTACCAATGGTTGTAACGCAAACTTAATGATCTTTACCTTACTGATTTCTGGAGAAACATCAATGGAGTATTCTAATTTATCTTTATACCTCATCTTTTGGATTGTGAGATAGCTTTTTACATAATCAACCTCTTCGGCTATCGTAACCTGTTCCCTGTCATTACTGATACTTTGACGTAGCAACCTGGCAAGTGCAGAAGTCATTAAGACAACCTCTTCATTTCTTCCTGCCTCTGACATCCAGATAATTGAATCCAGCGTATTGTACAAAAAATGTGGATTTATCTGAGCCTGAAGAGCTTTCATTTCATTTTTTCTCTTCTGCGTCTGCTCATAGATATTTTGTTCCATCAACGTATGAATTCTCTCTGTCATGACATTAAATGAATTTGCAAGACTACCAATCTCATTTTGTGTCGTAATGGAAACATTTGCTTTTTCAAATTCTCCTTCTTCGACCATACTCATAGAATCCCTTAACTGTCGAATCGGTTTTGTAATTTCTTTTGCAATAACACTTGAAATGAGTAAAACTCCTGTCAAAAGCACAAGTGAAACAATCAGGTACATAGATTCTGCTTTTTTATTATTTTTGAACAGTTCTTCTGTATTTACTACTCCCACAACTGTCCAGCCTGTTTTGGGAGATTTTGACAGCGTATATAGATTATCCCCTGAAACAAAATGCTCCTCTTCACTTAACATGATTTCCGATATATTTTCATGAATCAATCCTCCGTATAACAGTTGCTGCTTTGGATGGTATACAATTTTTCCTTTATCGTCTAATATAAAAATATATCCCTTATTTCCAATCTTATTATTGCTACAAAGTTCGCTGATGGATCGATAATTTAAATCTACAAAGAATACGCCTTCATTTTGTCCAGTATTATAGTTTACAAGCGCTTTACTTAGAGTGATCACCCACTTATAGCTATCTTCAATCGCGTTTTGAACGTGGGACGATGAAATGGCCATTCCACCTTTTTTTTCCATTGCCTCTTTGTACCAGCTTTGTTCATAGACATCTATATAATCTGTGAATTTATCTTCTCCGTCATTTAAAATGGATTGTCCATTGTTTGCCACTGCTGCAATGTTATAGATATCACTTCTACTATCCATAATCGTTTCAAATTGAGCAATGATTCTTTCCCTTGCTTTTTCTTTTTCCTGGTCACTTTGTTTTTCATTGAAAAGATAATTCGATACATCTCCGCTTCGCGACACGATGTAGGATATATTTCCTAAAAATTCCATATAGGAATCAATGTCATAGTTAACCTGTTTGATAATCTGAGTGGTATAATCAACGGAATTTTCGTATATCGAATTATTGGTATAGTGGACAGCAATAATCATAAATGTGACAACTGCAATCACCATAAGAACTGTAAAAGAAACCATCATTGTACTTTGTATGGTCTTAAATCTGCCAAATAAGGTCTGTTTTTTCTTTGCCTCTTCCATCATTCTTTGTTCCTTGCATATTCTTTTGGTGTCTTACCTGTCATTTTTTTAAACGCAATACTGAAATAGTGAGGGTCACTAAATCCTACTTTTTCGGCAATTTCATAATTTTTCAGACTTGTTTTTCTAAGAAGTGATTTTGCTCGCTCCATTCTAACGGATGTCAATACTTCCACAAATGTTTTTCCCGTTGCTTCTTTGAAAATACTACTAAAACGGCTTGTACTTATATTTAAATAGTCACATATTTGATTTAAGTTAAGATTCGGATCTCCATAATTATCCTCTATGTACTCCATCGCCAGCTCTGCCTGGTGCTGACCATTTGTCTTTCCAGCACCACTGATTATTTTCATCGCATTTTTACAATGTTCTCTAAAAAAGGACATGGCCTGTTCAAAGCGCTTTGCATCTGTAATTTCTGCTAACGTTTCTTCCTTTAACTGGTACTGATCCTCCACTTCACGGACTGCATCTGAAACAATTCGCAGCGCTTGATGCAGGTACGCCACAACTACATTTCTCGTATTATAGCCTTCCACCATCCATTTTTCCACATGAAGAAGTGCATCATCTAACTTTGCTTCATCCCGTTCTCTTAATGATTCTGCAATTTTTTTAAACTCTTTTTCTAACGCAACAGAATTCCCTGTCTGAAACTCTACTTCGCCATCTAGCAATACACCACTTCCTTTTGTGTATCTGTATTTTAGAAGTTCAACTGCAGATTTATATGACTTTGACAATTCTTCCAACGTTGATACTGTTTTTCCAATCCCGATAGAAATACTAAGCTTCATTGTCTCGTACACCGTATCTTGTATTTCCTTACAAATTTCCATTGCTTCTAGGGATAATTTTCTCGCTTTACTGACATAGAATAGCATGCACACACGATTATCCGAATCTCTATAGGCAAGACCTGCCGAATGATTTTTCATAATTTCATTTGAAATATTTTCCACCACAAAAGCCATCAATGCACTTTCTTTTTTCAAATCATCATCAATCTCGTACAAATCTGAGTAAACATCAATGTCAACAGCCACTACTCGATACTGATCTCCCTGGATTGATACGTTAAATTCGGCAAGTTCTTCTATACTTTTTTCTGTGCGTTGTGTTCCTTTTACCAGACATGATAATGTTTTTGAAATGATCAAGGATTCATTTTTCGTATAGGAATAATATGCTTTTTTAAATTTATCGTACTTTTGTTCCTCTTTACGCTCTACATTTAACTTTTCTTTAATCTTTAAAAGTACTTCCGATAGTTCTCTAGCTGTAACAGGTTTTAATATATATTCCGCTACCTTATATTGAATTGCTTGTTTCGCATATTCAAAATCACTGTATCCACTAAAAATAATTACAGATGTTTGAGGATGATGATTGTATACATATCGACTAAGATCCATTCCATCTGCATATGGCATACAAATATCAGTCAATACAACATCCACTGGATTCTCTTCTAAATATTCCATCGCATCTTTACCATTCTCACATACGCTGACAAGTTCGAATCCAAGTTCCCCCCATTTTATATTTTCACTAATTGCTTCTCGTACAAGAATTTCATCATCAACCAGCAGTACCTTATACAATGCTTTATCCTCCCGACAAAAGATATATCTTTTATTATACAACAATCAGCCCATCCTGGAAAGTAATTTTTCCTGGATGGGCTGATCTTGTTTTTTGATTATTTCTTTTCTTACCAAAGATTCTTGTAGATCTGAATAATATCATCTTTCGTTGGAACACGTGGATTTGTTGGTGTACAAGCATCCGCTAATGCCGCGTCTGCCATACGATCAATGACATCAAAGTATTCTTTCTCTGTAACATTTCCCATTTGTGAAATAGAAAGTGGAATATCCATTTCTTTTAACATAAATTGTACCCAGTTAACAAGAGAACGAACGGTCATAATTTCATTGTAACTACTTAATCCTAAGATTCTAGCTACTGTCGCATATCTTTTTACCGCTGGAAGATATTCTGCACGGCTTTTACTATGTTTGTTGATGTCACTATTAAATTCAATAATATGTGGTAACAACATTGCATTTGCACGTCCGTGTGGAATGTGGAACATCGCTCCAAGCTGGTGTGCCATACTATGATTGATTCCAAGAGATGCGGAGTTAAATGCAATTCCTGCAAGGCAAGATGCAGAATGCATTTTCTGTCTTGCATGTGTATCACTTCCATCTAAATATGCACGAAGTAAGAAGACTCCACAGATCTCGATTGCTTTTTCTGCCAATGCAGTAGAAAAATCATTTCTATTGGTACTTACACAAGCCTCGAGTGCGTGTGTAAATACATCCATTCCTGTATCTGCTGTAATTGCAGGTGGAACACTCTTTACAAGTTCTGCGTCAAGGATTGCTTCATCTGGTGTAAGCTCTTTTGAAACAAGTGGATATTTCTTTTGTTCCTCTGGATCTGATACAACTGCAAAAGAAGTAACTTCTGAACCAGTACCACTTGTTGTTGGAATTGCGATCAATCCAACCTCTGCATAGCGATCAATGCGAAGCGCAAATTCACGAATTGACTTCGAAGAGTCAATCGCTGAACCGCCGCCTACTGCGATGATTGCCTCTGGTTTGCACTCTAACATCTTTTTTACACCTTGGCTTATTTTTCCAATCGGTGGATCTGGCTGTACATCTTTAAAAATTTCGTAATCAATATTGCCTCTGATCAATGGATCCAAAATCAAATGAAAACTTTCACATTCTGCCATAAAAGGATCGGTAATGATCAATACTTTTTTATATGGAATATCTGCCAGACGATCAAGTGCCTGGTCTCCAAAATAGATTTTGGTTTTAATTTCAAAGCTCTTCATAGTGCCCTCTCTACTTAGGATAAATACATTCTATCCCTTTTTCTACTAATGCCTGCTGCCATTTTAACGCAGGTTTTTTATCTGTAACTATACACGTAACATCTTCCAATTTTCCAATGGAAGTGAATGCGATTTTTTCAAATTTAGTGCTATCTACTACAAGAATTTTTTCCTTTGCAGCTTCTAGCATTGTCCTTTTATTGTTCGCAAGTATTTCATCCGAATCTGTAATTCCAGCTATCATATCAACCCCTTTGCAAGATATAATGGCTTTATCTACATGATAATCTCTTATCATCTTGTCGGTCTGTGGACCAACAAGTGCAAGGGTTCCCTCTCTTGATGCACCGCCTGTTGATAATACTTTCCAGTCGGGTACATCAAACAATTCGATGATAATTTCAACGGAATTTGTAATCAATGTAAGATTTTTTTTTCCTTTTAACGCTTTAGATACATATACCGCGGTTGAACTTGCGTCCAACATGATACTTTCTCCATCTTTAATTCTATCACAGATCAGCTCAGCAATCCGCTGTTTGCCAATGACATTGTGATTTTTTCTAACATTAAACGGAAGATCAATGTTCAAATTTTCATTAATTACAGCTCCACCATAACTTTTAATTGCAAATCCATCATTCACCAGTTTTTCAAGATCTCTTCGGATTGTTTCCTCAGAAACATCATAAAACTGACTTAACTCACTTACAACTACACGGCGCTCTGCCTGTAGTTTCTCAAGGATCTCATTTCGTCGTTCTATTGCAAGCATCCAAAAGCCTCCCAGTTTATCAAAAATATAGATTCGCTATAAAATTGTTGCCTGTATCTGCTCGTCCGGATGTGCGATTACAGAAGAATCCAAATAGGTTCCACTGTCTGCCACTGCCGTTGTCGCTCTATCTATCGCTGCTTCTACTGCCGAAACATCTCCTGTGAGCATAAGATATGATTTTCCACTCATACCATTTGCTATACGAAGTTCTACCAAATCTACGACTGCTGTTTTAGCCGCTTCATCTGCTGCAACGATAATAGAGGATGCATCAAAGGTTTCCATAATACCTAAAGCAGCAATCTTTTCAACTTTTGACGTGCCTCGTATGGCTGGAAAAATAGATTCATGTGGGTTTCCCAATACGAAACTATTGATAAATCTTTTTCCGTGCATGTTCTTCGCTGTATCAACTGCTGCTCGTACTGCTGACAAATCTCCTGCAATGACAGCAATATACTTACCCGGACATACAGTTCTAGCCTGTAGAATCTCAACATCTGCAGCTTTCACCATTGCATCCGCAGCAACAACGCCTGCTGAAACAGTTTTATACTCTACCATTCCAATTGCCTTACTCATACTCTGCACGTCCTCCTAAAGTTTCTATTATAATAAATTTCTCATTTGTCTCACATACAACACCGCAAATACTTGCGTGTACGTGTGTACCTGTTGCTTCTGCTGATTTAGCGATCACTTGCCCAGCATTCACAATATCTTTGTTTTTTACAACAACATGTGTAGTGCTCCCTACATGTTGTTGTAACTTGATCTTCACTCTTGTTGATCGAATTGCACCTTGCACCATTTCTTCATCAAAATCGTATTTCGACAAACCAAGTCTTGTTGTAAGGCGCTCCATAGAAATTTTTCTATATTTTCTATCTTCATCAATTTCCTTATTTTCTGCTTTTGGCTTTTCGATTCCACTCGCCTTTAATCCCGCTTTATATTCTGCGATTAATCTTCTTGGCGATAAGTCCTGAATGCAAGAATACATCTCGCATAGCCCGCAAGTAGAACAAAACATTGTGTTAAGGAATATATCCGTATTGTGAAAATCTTTATAAGAAGCTGCACGTATAAATGCATGTGGTTCGATCGGATGTCCCAATAGATTTCTTGGACAAAGATCCGTACATCTCATGCACTGACAACAACTTGCAGCTGCTCGTTTTAACTCATTTGAAGTTTTTGTTTTCTTTTTCTGAACAACGCAATGCTCCTCTGGTAAAACCAGTACAGCATCTGTCGATTTTGTAATTGTTGAAAAACGATTCCCAATATTCCCCCACATTGGACCACCTATGATATAGGCCGGGTTCTCACAAGTTGCTCCGCCTGCATATTTTACAACATCTTCAACCTGTGTTCCAACTGGTACTTTTATTGTCATTGGATGTCTTACTTCCCCATGTATTGATACAATCTTCTCTAATACTGGTTTTTGTAAAAAAATCGCCTGATATGCATTATAGATTGTCTCAACATTGAATACAGCTATTCCTAAATCTGCAACTGTTTCATTAGGACCTACTACCTGCCCAGTCATCTCATAAGCTAGAACAACCTCATCTCCAGCCGGATAACATCCATCAAACAACTTTATTGTAAGGTTGGGATAATCCAACGCTATTGTTTCCACGATTTCCACAGTTTCTTTCTCTGTTTCAGTCACGGCAACAATCATTTCTTCTGCTTTTAAAACGTTTCCTATAAAAGAGAATGTTCTAAGCACTTCCTGAGCATGTACAGCCAACAACTGCGTCTGAACTTTTACTAACGGTTCATACTGCGCACAATTTAGTATTATGGTCTGAATCTGATTGTCTAACTTTGTAGACATAGGAAGGTTAATCCCTCCTGTGCAGATTACACCATTATTCTGTAATATGCTACGCAATTCCTTTCCTTCCATGGCGTCACTACTCCAGTCCTGTTCCGTCATCGATAATTCCAACAATCGCTGCATCCACTGGTGTATCTGGCATACCAGATCCTATTCTGGCTGCACTTCCCTGAGCGACTAAAACAAAATCTCCAATACCTGCACCAATTTTATCAATCGCAATGAGTTGTTTTGCGCCAGCTTGCATATGTTCCAAAACATCCACAATCATAAATTTATTGCCGACTAAATTTTCACATTTGCGTGTTGAAACAACACTTCCTCTTACTTTTCCTATCAGCATAACACCCTCCTGTTGCGATTTTGCCTCAATATATGGCTTACTGACACACCAATATTTCAGATGAAAATATCAGTGTGTCAGCTTCTTCTAAATCTTATTTTATTATTCTGACTGTATCGCCTGTTGCAATTCTTGCTGCATTGGCTTCATCTGTATCAATATGCATCTCAAGAGTAAAACTATCATCCACACGCACCTGAACGTGATTGAAAATTGTTCCTCTTTCATTATCTGCTTTTACAGACACAGTCTGTCCATCATGTACACCTGCTGCATTTGCATCTGCAGGTGCCATATGAATATGTCTTTTTGCAATAATGCAACCTTCATTCAAGTAAAGTGCACCTTTTGGTCCTACAATCGCAATTGGTGAAGAACCTTCCACATTACCTGATTCTCTAATTGGAGCCTTTA
>JARHYE010000024.1 GCA_029258605.1 Ruminococcus sp. | reverse complement strand
CAGCTCTTTGATTGCCTTTGAAACTGCCGGCTGCGATAGATTTAAAGATTGTGCCGCTGCGTAAGTTGTTTTCTCACGACAAACTGCAAGAAAAATTTCTAAATGATGTAATGTCATACTTCCTCCTACTTCCTACAATATATATCATCATATACGGAATATAAAAGAAATACAAGATGATATATTTTCCCATTAAATATGTCAATACTAGCATTGACATTTCTATTAAAACCATCTATACTTTCACTAATTTCAACAACATAGATAGAAAGGAACACTTATGACAGGACAAATTTACCATGTCGGATTAACCGTATCAAATATGGAGCAATCCATAGCATTTTATCGTGACATTTTAGGACTTACATTTTTAGGTGAAATACTTATGGAAGGGAAAGAGACTGAAACCTTGTTTCAAAGAAAAGGATGTCGCGCAAGAGTTGCTTATTTAAATGGATCTGACGAACTTCATATGCCACCTGTAGAATTAATTCAATTTTTAGATTTAGAAATTGAGAATACGAAGTCAGATCTTTTTTGTACCTCTATTTCTGAACTTTGCTTTTATACCAAAGATATCGAAAAAATGTACAACCACTTATTGGAACATCATGTAGAATGCTTATCCGCTCCTCAGGACTTTGATTTCACTGCAAGCGGGTTTGGCAAAAGCCGTGCCTTTTATTTTAAAGATAAGGACGGCATCATTCTAGAAATGATGCAGCCCTTATAAGAGATTATAATCCATATCTATCTTTTACTTCTTCATATTGTTGCCGCTCAAGTTCCTCTGCTCTCTTTTTATCTTGGAGCCTCACAAAATGCATTGGTATACTCACAATTAACATGATTACAAAGCCACCGATGGCCATCTGTAGCAGCGTGCGAATTCCTAATGTAAAAAGAGGTTTTTGCAAACTGTCGGCAATTTGATTAATATCAAGTACTTCTGCATAGGTTGTCCTCTTGCAATGAGGACAATCTATTTTTTTCGCATAATACTTGTACTCTGGTCTGTTCACTAAGGCAATGCCTTCTCTTTTTGTTTTTGTAACAGAACTAGACTTTGTGGTCCAATACTTTGTTAGTTCCCCTGCGTTCATTTCGTAAATCTTCCCACAGGATTCACACTTGACCTGTGCTTTCAAACCGCTTTTCGCAACCATTTTTTTATATTTACGTGTAAATTGCACACAAGAAACTAACACCCATCCAAGAAGTGCTAATGTCATAATTAGAAGAAGGATAAACTCCATAATCATCTGCCTTTCTTATATCATCGATCAGAATAAATTCTTACGGTCCTCATACGTTTTGCTAACAACATCCCAGTTGATTAAAGAAATAAATGCGTCGAAATAATCTGGACGACGATTCTGATAATCTAAATAATATGCATGTTCCCAAACATCCACTGTCAGAAGTGGCACAATATGTTCAAAATCTGGAACATCTTGATTTGGAGTAGAACAAATAGAAAGGACACCCTCTTGATCTGTCACAACATATGCCCAACCTGATCCAAAACGTCCTACTGCAGCTTGTTTTAATTTTGCAATCATCTCTTCAAAACTTCCGAAATCGCGTTCGATTGCAGCTTGCAAAGAAGCGGATGGCTGTGTGTTCGCATTTGAACTCGTCAATGTTGAAAAATACAATTCATGATTGTAAACTCCTCCTCCATTATTACGAACAGCTGTCTGTACTGCCTGAGGTAGCTCATCTATTTTCTTTAACAATTCACACAAAGAATAGTTGTGAAGTTCTGGACAGGATTCTAATGCTGCATTAAGGTTGTTAACATAAGTGCTCATATGTTTATCATGATGAAAATGCAATGTTTCACTTCCCAAAACAGGTTCCAATGCATCATAGGAATATGGCAACTCTTTTAATTCAAATGGATAAACTTTATTCATTTTAATCTTCCTTTCTTTTTCTAATCATATTTTTGTTGTTTTTCTCATCATAGCACACTTCTATAGTGTTTACAATTTTATTTTTTTTATGAAATTTATTCATATTATGTCGTTTTACAAAAAAGAAGTCAGTAAATATCAGCATTACATCAGAAAATAAAATAAGAAGTGCTAAGAAATTAAGATCCGTCTAAATTACGAATCAAAGATTTTCTTAACACTTCCTAGAAATGCTCTATCATATTATTTTTTATCATCGACGATTGGATAACGCTCCGTCTGATTTTGAAGCACCAATCGTACAGTCACTCGGGCTCTTCCATCATAATTACATGTAAAAAGAGTCAAATCATATTCGTGATTTATCATTTCCTCTACATCCGTCGCTTTCATGGAAAATACTTCTTCAACAAGATACTCATATTTCTCTCCTGATGCATCCATCAAAAAAGCTACATCCCCTTCAGTCAAACTAGCAATTTGCCCAAAGTGATTCCTATAATTATGCGCCAAAATCACTAAGCCTCCCTGTTGAATGCTTCCAGAATAAATACATGGACTAATTTGTAATTTTGGATAACTCCAACTGGCCTGCACTGGCAATTCCAAATCCAGTTTTGGTATTGTCAAAATACCAAAATACGATCTGTCATTCCATTTTAATGTGGGATTCTCTATTTCCTTTGTGCGATAATTCTGTTCTATTTGTCCTTTCACGGCTTTCAGAGCTGTATCACTTTCTTTTCCTGCAAGGTATTCTTTTGTTCGATTGTAACCAAACAAAAGAAGTCCTCCTGCGAGAAAAACAATCCCAAGTGCCATGCTCATTCTTCCAATCCATTTTCTTTTTTTCATCTTATCTCTCACGATGATTACATCCATATCCAAATGCGATCAATAACAACCCAACAAATACAAGTACTGGAACTGGCCACTGGACCATACCTGTCTGCGGTAACTTTGAATCTGTAACCGTAGGTGGTTTCTCGTTAGGCTTTGTATCCTGCTCCCAATCAAATTTCGGAATAACTGTTGCCGTATTTTCCCAGCGATCACTTTGTTGGTTATAGTTTGGTAAATAGACAAGCATTGGAAGCATCTTTAACTTTTTCGGTTCTGTATCTTTCCACTTCATTAGGAGGTAAACCCCTGGGTTTAAATGCTGAAATGCAATCGTTCCATCTGCTTCTGGTTTCTTTACAGAAACTGGTGCCAACGTTAATTCTTCCTCTGGTACCGTTCCTGGATGCTGCAATCGCGCACACAACTGCTCCAGTAACTCCGGTGCATGCTCTTCTGTATAATGATCAAACACAAGGTCCTCATAAAGTTTTATTGGCTTCATATGAAGATTTCCCATCTCATCAATTTGTGCTGTAGCTACCTGGTAAAGGAAAATCTGTGTATTCGATGCTTTTTCCATATCTGAAAGATTAAACTTCACACAAACGGAACTCTCTTGATCTGCAGCCACAACTGATGTACTACCTGCAAAAATCAACAGCATACATATGAAAAAGAATGATATGCCACACTTTTTGCTATTTTTCATCTGTCTCTTCCTTTCCACTTTTTGCTTTTTTCCGCCCCCGAAGAATCACCCCGAGTAATAGTATGATTATCAACGGAATTGCTACAATTGGTGCAACTAACAACGCATCTACTTGCAATGCATCTGCTACGACATGTTCCGCTCCTGTGGCATGACTGTCATTTTCGATTCGATGTCCGCGTACTAACATTCGATGTGTGTTAATTCCGTAGGGTGTACATGTCACCAGTGTACAATAATCTTGATCCGGGTCAATCTCAAGTTTTGTAAGATCTTTCGGCTCAACGATATGAATTTGGTCTACCTGATAAGTTAACGTTTCATTCAAAACATGTAGTACGAACACATCCCCTTCCTTCACCTGATCTAAATGGGTAAATAATTTGGACGAAGGAAGTCCTCTATGCCCTGTGATGACTGCATGCGTTCCTTTTCCTCCAATTGGTAAGGAAGAGCCTGGCATGGTTCCTGCGCCTACTCGAAGAACTGCTGAACTATCTCCCAAATAAAGTGGTAGGGAAACGTCAATAGAATCAATCTCAATATACCCAATAGCGCCACCTGTAGAGCCTAGTAAATGTAAATAGTTTTCCAATGCTTTCCCTTGCATTGCAAAACGAGCTTGATCAGATAAGATTTCTTCATTATATGCGCGTGCCTCCTGCATGATTGCATCATAGGAAGATTGATCCATTTGTTTCATTCGTTCCTCATAAGACGCTATGGCTTGTGTTTGATGTTTTGAATTAACATAATTGCTTATAGTTGGATAAAGTAGTACAGAGAAGCCCGCCAAAAAAAGAATGATAATTAAAATAGTTGACAGGTGTTTTTTCATAATTTTCTCCTATTGCTCATCTAGAAGCGGAGACTTTTCCCCGCTTCTAGAAGTGTGTACATATTTATCAATTATTGATCTTTGCGTTTCTTTACAATTAAGATGGCTACTGCTGCCAAAATTAACACACCACCAACTACATAGAAGATTGTAGTACCAATTCCACCTGTAGAAGGTAATTCTGTACCTGTTTTGTTAACTACTTGTAA
>JARHYE010000062.1 GCA_029258605.1 Ruminococcus sp. | reverse complement strand
TCTTTTTCACTTCTTTGGAAGACAAATAACTCATTTTTGTAGAGAGTATGGTGCAGATGAAACGTAGGATAATGCAGAGCACAATGTAAAAAATAGAATGGTACAAGTAAGTAGAAGTCCATTCTTTGTTGTAAATTTTTTCGATTAGATTTGAAACTGTCAAAATCAGAAAAATGTTAGACAATAGGGAAATCCATTGAAAAATAACATTTGCAATGATGTATTTTTTACTGTTGTGGACAGTTTTGATAAGTCTTTTGTTAATCATCATATGAGAAAATACCTTTCCTTTGATTAAAATAAGAGCCAGTTTTGGCTCTTATTTTAAAATGTTTGTTTAATTATTGTTAGCCGCTTCTACGGAAGAAATGCTATGTACTTTTCCTTCTTCTTTGTATCCTTTGCGGAATAGTAAGTATAACATTCCAGCTAAGAGAGCAATGGCTACAATTGTCCAAATGCTGAAAGTAGCTTCGCCTGTTACAAGACCAGCAAGCTGGAATACGATCAAAGATACTACATAAGCAAATCCACACATATAACCGATTGCTGCAAGTGTCCATTTGTGATTGTTCATTTCACGTTTGATCGCACCCATTGCGGCAAAACATGGAGCACATAACAAGTTAAAGATCATGAAGCTGTAAGCAGTAACAGCACCGAAATCTTTTGCAACTAATGGCCAGATTTCATTTCCGGCTTCACTTAACTCGCCAGCATAGTTGTATAATGTACCGAATGTCATAACAACTTCTTCTTTTGCAATGAGACCTGTAAATGTAGCTACAGTAGCTTTCCAAGCCATGTCGCCCATCCAACCAAGTGGGTAGAAGATCCAAGCAATTGCATTACCGATGGAAGCAAGTAAAGAAGAATTGTTATCTTCTACTGCAGTGAATACTCCATCAACAAATCCATATCCCTGAAGGAACCAAAGGATGATAGAAGAAAGTAAAATGATTGTTCCGGCACGTTTAATGAATGACCAACCACGTTCCCATGTGGCACGAAATACGTTTCCAGCAGATGGAGCATGGTAGGAAGGAAGTTCCATTACGAATGGAGCAGGTTCGCCTGCAAAGGCTTTAAATTTCTTAAGCATAATACCTGTAATAATTACGGCACCAATTCCAATAAAGAATGCAGATGTTGCAACCCAAGGTGAGTTACCAAAGATCGCTCCGGCAAAAAGTCCGATGATTGGCATTTTTGCTCCACAAGGAATAAATCCAGTTGTCATAATTGTCATTTTACGATCACGGTCTTGTTCAATTGTACGAGAAGCCATGATACCAGGAACACCACATCCTGTTGCTACAAGCATTGGGATGAAAGATTTACCACTTAATCCAAAGCGACGGAAGATACGGTCCATAATGAAAGCAACACGTGCCATGTATCCAATATCTTCAAGGATTGCAAGAAGTAAGAAGAGAACTAACATCTGTGGTACGAAACCTAATACGGCACCAACACCGGCAACAATACCATCCATGATAAGTCCATATAACCAACCACTTACACCAAGGGAAGAAAGGATACTGTCAAAGAGTCCTGGAACCCATTCACCAAAGAGCACATCGTTTGCCCAATCGGTTGCCATAGTACCAATAGAAATTTTCCATGGTCCCATTGCAATGGAATAAATAAGGAACATGATCACAGCGAAGATTGGAAGAGCCAACACACGGTTTGTGATGATCTGGTCAATCTTATCAGAAGTAGAAAGGCTGTGTTTTGAAGCCTTCTTCTTTACAGATTTTTCTACAACGGTACCGATGTAATTGTAACGCTGGTTTGTGATGATACTTTCGGAATCATCATCCATTTCTGTTTCACAATCAGAAATGTGTTGTTCTAAGTGATCTGCAAGTGCTTTATCAAGTTTTAATGTTTCAAGAACACGTTCATCACGTTCAAAAACTTTAATTGCGTACCAACGAAGTGTTGTAGAATCAACTTTTCCAGAAATAGATTCTTCAATGTGTGCAATGGCATGCTCAACACTTCCTGTAAATACGTGAGGATGTTCCCCAACTTTGTGGGATTTTGCAAGTTCTACTGCTTTTTTTGCAGCGTCCATTCCACCTTCGCCTTTTAAGGCACTGATTTCGATTACTTCACAGCCAAGTTCTTTTCCAAGTTTTTTAATATCAATGATATCCCCATTCTTGCGAACCAAATCCATCATGTTGACAGCAATGACAACCGGTAAACCAAGTTCGATGAGCTGTGTTGTAAGGTAAAGATTTCGCTCAATATTTGTACCATCAATAATGTTAAGGATTGCATCTGGTTTTTCGTTTACAAGATAACTTCTTGCAACCACTTCTTCCAGTGTATATGGAGATAAAGAGTAAATACCAGGAAGATCCTGAATTACAACATCTTTGTTTCCTTTTAGACGTCCTTCTTTTTTTTCAACTGTTACACCAGGCCAGTTACCTACGTACTGGTTTGAGCCGGTCAGTGAATTGAACAATGTGGTCTTTCCACAGTTGGGATTACCGGCCAATGCAATTTTAATACTCATAAAACCATCCTCTCTTTTCAGAAAAATACTATTCGTTGATTTCAATCATCTGTGCATCTGCTTTACGAACAGAAAGCTCATACCCACGGATATTTAATTCCATTGGATCTCCAAGGGGTGCCACTTTACGAATGTGAATTTCTACGCCTCTTGTGATTCCCATATCCATGATTCGTCTTTTGACAGCACCTTCACCATGAAGTTTTACAACTGTTACAGTATCTCCTACTTTTGCATCACTAAGATTTCTCATGTGTCTGCTCCTTTCAAAACTTGATATGACCCTCCCCATATTGAGTATAATAAAGTTAGATTAAGCTAACCAAAGGGCTTTTAGATGGGAGTTAGCACAAGCTAACTCCCGATAGAATCATGATAAACTATTTGAGAATAATTGTCAATAACTAAAATATTGTAAATTATAACATTTCATAACCGCTTATGAGAACAGGCATATTTAAGATACCCAGTTCTTTTTCTAAGAGAACGCCCTCTCTTTTTGGATAATTAAATCCGTAGCTGGCTTTGATACATTGTGAGATAAATTGAGTGGCACGATCCAAGGCCACAGGAAGACTGTCTCCTTGTAAAAGGCTTCCAATGATTACACTTGTAAAAGTGTCCCCAGTACCTGGGTAGGAGGCAGGAATGTATTGGCATCCAACTTTCCAAAAAATATTATTTTCTCGGTCATAGGCAAGAACGTTTGTATATTGCTTTTTCTCCATGTCTGGAACACTGGTGATTATAACCATTTTGGGTCCCATGTTTGAAAGATTCAATAACCAGTCACGGGCATCTTCATCTGAAAGCTTTTCTGGTGGGGTATCCAGTCCAAGAAGAAAAGCGGCTTCTGTAAAATTTGGCGTGATAATATCGGCTTTTTGGATTAGTTTTTTCATTTTAGAAATGATCTCTGAAGTAAAAGAACGGTATAAGATTCCATTATCTCCCATAACTGGATCTACGACGGTGAGATTCTCTTCCGTTCCAAAATAGTCAATAAAGTCAGAAACAATTTCAATTTGTTTTGTAGAACCTAAAAAACCAGAATAGATACAATCAAATGTTAAATTGTTTTTTTTCCATGCATCAATGTATTCGTTCATAGAGTCTGTAAGATCTACATAGCTACAGCTTTCAAACCCGCCAGTATGGTTTGAAAGAATGGCCGTTGGAAGTGGACAGACTTGAACTCCCATGGTGGATAGGGTTGGGATAATCGCTGTAAGGGAAGAACGTCCAAATCCAGAGAGATCGTGGATGGCAGCAACTTTTTTGATTTTACCGTTCATAGTGAAAAACTCCTTTTTCCGATTGATTTTTGGATATTAGTATAACATAGAGAAAACAATATTACAATTTACAGAAAAACAGCCGGACTCGTAAGTCCGGCTGTAAGATTTTCTATTTATTTGCATTTTCTGTTGCACGTTCAATATCACCATGCAACTCTTGAAGTGACTTCAATTCACTATCACTATGTTTGTTTACATAATGAATTCCTTTGGCAGCAACTCTGGCAGCAGCCATTGTTGTCATATAAGGAATTTTACCTTTGATTGCTGCTTTTCTAAGGTAGCTATCATCATGAATACTATCTTTTCCAACAGGAGTATTGATGATTAAATCAATCTCTCCGTTTGAAA
>JARHYE010000054.1 GCA_029258605.1 Ruminococcus sp. | reverse complement strand
TATTGCGGTAAGTTTTTTCATTTTCATATTTTTTTCTCCGTTCTTTTTTGATAGTCCTATTTTATCGAATCTCGTCGAAAATTCAAATGGTCGTATTCTATAATTTTTGTACATTTTACATATCTTTTCCAATATCTAATTTACTTTTACATTTAAATATACTAAACTGGACATACAAAACCATTACAGATAGGAGATTCCATTTATGAAAAACCCATCTAAACAATCGATTCGATATAAAGTAAGGACGAACATGCTTAAAGTTTCTACCCTTTTTATATTAATCATGTTTTTGAGTTCTTCCATAATTATTCAACACATATTTTCAACAACCGCTTCTAAAAATGTAATGATACAGTTGGATTATATTTCAACTCAGTTGGATTTCTATCTCTCATCAACTGTCAATTTTTCAAAAACACTAATCATAGATGATGTGATTCAAAAAAAGGCACAGTCCTTCAATCAGAATCCATCCACTTTTTCTTCCTCTGACCGAAAAAATTTGGAGACAAAGATTAATAATATCATCCAGTCAAATAATTTTATCTATTCTGTAAGTCTATTTTCCAAAGACAAGAATTTGATTGCATCGACTTATAGTCAGAAATATCAATCTGACAATACTCTTTGTGAATCAGATCTTCCTCTTTGGTTTACCCATAAATTACATAATAGATATCAGAATGATCCCGCTATCCATCTTTTGTCTTTTCAGCAGCCTTTTTACAGCCTTCAAACTGGAGAAAAACTGGGCTACATTGAATTATCAATTCATGAAGACTCTATCCATGACATCTATATGGATAAAGCAAGCCTAGAAAGTCAGATTTTTATGATTGATCACTCCGGAATCGTACAAAGTAGTGATGGAAATCTTGAGTTAGGTTCATCCGCACCTATAAAGATGAATTTAGGGAAGCACAACAAAAAAGTCATCTCCCCACAATACATTATGTTTTCAAAATATATTCCTGAATTGGACTGGCACATCATAAATCGGATGAAGCCTTCCCTTTATTATTCCACAACTTACTCTTCTTTGATTATTACAATCCTAGTTACGATCCTATGTATTATCTGTTGTTCCTTTATTTCAAAAAAGCTTGCTGATCATGTAACTACTCCTATTTATGACTTGATTCGGCATATTTTTAAAATCAAAAACGGCTTTTGGACTACCATTGACTTACCTGCAAGTGATTCAGATATCAAACTACTATATGATGAATTTAACAAAATGATCCGTTCCCAGGAGGCGTTGAAAGATTCCGTTGTGAAGGCGCAGAAAGAGAAAGACCGTCTTTCTCTAAATCTTTTACATCAACAAGTAAATCCACACTTTCTTTATAATACATTGGATAATATTTGTGCACTGGCGGAACTAGATGAAAAGGAAACTTTGATGAATCTTGTAATGAATCTTTCTACTTTTTATCGAACTAGCTTATGTAACGGAGAATTTCTCATTACATTGAAAGAAGAACTCTCCCTTACTGAGGCATATTTACATATTATGGAAGTTCGCTATTATCATAAATTCACTTATGAAATTGACTGTCCGAAATCATTATACAACTGCACTTGTATTAAACTGCTATTGCAGCCTTTAATTGAAAATAGTATTTATCATGGAATCAAAGGAATTACCTATACTGGTGTAATAAAGATCAAAGTATTTGAACAAAATGATCAACTCATGATTATTGTATCCGATAACGGAAGAGGATTTGCTGAAAATGATATTCAAAAATTCAAAGGGGATAAGCACCATTTTGGTATTTGGAGTATCGATCAGCGAGTTCAACTTTACTTTGGAAAAAATTATGGACTGGTCATTGAACATGGAACCCCTAGTGGATGCACTATCACCATATCTTTACCATTGAGAAAGGGATTTGAAGATGAACTATAATGTTTTAATAGCCGATGACGAATACTTCATTCGTCAACGCCTAAAAAAAATAATTTTATGGGAAGAATGGAATCTCCATTTTTCTGGAGAAGCAGAAAACGGAAAAGAAGTATTGTCTCTGTTGGAAACACAAAACATTGACATTGTATTTTTAGATATTGAAATGCCTATTCTATCTGGTTTAGAAACTGCCTCTTACATCAAAGAGCACTATCCAAAAATAAAAGTTATTATTTTATCTGGATACAACAATTTTGAATATATGAGAGCTGCCATTCGTGCATCTACCTTTGACTATCTTCTGAAACCTATTAAACAGGAAGATTTAAAACAAGTCTTATTAGAATGTGTCCAGTCCATAAAAAAAGAATCGGAATTTCAGATCAAACTTGATTCAAAACTTCATTATGATCGATGCATTTCATTGATGAAAGTTCGTAAACAACTAATGTCCTACTCTGATCTCATTCGTGAATATGAAGAACTTGCTCCGTATAAATATTCACTTTTTGTTGGTTTTTACACGCAGTCAACCTCAAACTCGTCCGTACTTGTATTAAAAGATTTACTGACACATTTAGGAATGAATTGCGAATTTATTCAAGAATCCGAACATATTTACATGCTCCAATGCTTTTTAATGACAAAAGAACCTGTTGCCACTTTAGGAAGCCATTTGATCCAATTTTTAGAGGATATGTCAGATTACATTTTTATTTCTTTAAACAACATTTTCTCCGTTGATGAAGACTGGAACCCTTATTATCAAAACGCTTTAAAAGGACTTGGACAACGATTTTTTTCCACTTCTACCCTGATTGTAGAACATACCTTGTCTGGTATTTCTGAACTTGCCAGACCATTAACCTCTGTGCGTGAAAATATCATTCATTTAATCCAGACACAAAACAAACAACAGATTGCGGATTATATCGATGGTTGGTTCCAACAGATCAAGAGCAAGAAGAATCCTGTATTTTTGCAATATTTTATTCATGAGGTACTTCTTTCTTTTCATTTACATTATGATATTCCAAAAAACCTACACGAATCAATCAATGATTTTTGCAATAGCATCCTGGAAGAAGAACATACACTTTCCGCACTTGAAGCATTGCTAATCTCCTATTCCGAACAGTGTTTGGATCAATACGAAGTACTTCCATCCGATTTAATTCTTGCACAAAAAACAGCGTATTACATTGATGAGAATTATACACTCCCGAATCTGAGTGTAGCAAGCATATCGGAGGCATTAAGTTTTAACCCTTCCTACTTAGGAACTGTTTTTAAAAATGTATATCAAATTTCTATTTTACAGTATATCACACAGATTCGAATGGAACATGCAACAACCCTGTTACAAACCCATTCCTATCTTGTATCGGAAGTTGCTAATTTAGTTGGATTTTCTGATGTCTATTATTTTAGCAAACGTTTTAAAAAAATTTATGGGCTTTCTCCAAAAGAGTATGCCCAAAAATCTCTTACCTAAAAAAATCCGCAAGCTGCTTATAACAGCCTGCGGATTTTTTATTAAAGTTCAAAAATCAAATCTCCATAAGATGGCATTGGCCATGCTTCTTTATCTACAATCATTTCCAAAGCATCCACAGGTGCTCTTAAGCCTTGCATTGATGCTCCCACCTCATAATAATAGTAGTTTGCCTGCTCTACAAATCCTTTGGTTCCTGCCGCAGTCTCTGTTACTTCGATCAATTTCTCTAAAGCTGCTTTTGCTTCTTTTAAAAGGTTTGATACGTCGACAAGAATCTGCATCTGCACAGTGGCATCTACACCTGCTGCTTTTACCGCATTTACGGTGTCTGCCAATGTTTTCGTATACTTTATGACCGCTGGTATCACTTGTTTACTTGCCATATCAATCATGGTTCGTGCTTCAATATTGATTGCTTTTGAATATGTCTCATACTGAATTTCCGCTCTTGACTCTAATTCTGCTTTTGTATAAACATTAAATTTTTCAAATAATGTCACCGCTTTTTCTGATGTCATAGCCGGAATCGCTTCTACCATAGACTTTAAGTTTGGAAGTCCACGTCTTTGTGCTTCTTTTACCCATTCTTCTGAGTAACCGTCTCCATTAAAGATTACTTTTTGATTTTCTGTTGCATACTCTTTAATCAAATCATGAACAGCTAAATCAAAATCATCCGCTTGCTCTAATACCTCACAGGCCTCCGAAAATGCTTCTGCAACAATTGTATTTAAGACAACATTGGGACCCGCAACAGAGTCTCTAGAGCCAACCATACGGAACTCAAACTTATTCCCGGTAAAAGCAAATGGAGAAGTACGATTTCGATCTGTTGCATCTTTCGCAAGATCTGGAAGAGTTTTTACCCCTGTCATAAGTTTTCCACCATTTAAACTATGGGTTGCCTCTCCTGTACTTACAAGTTGGTCAATTACGTCTTCCAACTGATCTCCTAAAAATACTGATACAATTGCTGGTGGTGCCTCATTTGCACCAAGACGGTGATCATTGCCTGGGTCTGCTGCAGACTCTCTTAATAAATCTGCATGACGGTTTACCGCTTTTAGAATACAAGTCAAAATTAAAAGAAACTGTGTATTCTCATGAGGTGTTGTTCCTGGCTCTAACATGTTAATTCCATCGTCTGTAATTAAAGACCAGTTATTGTGTTTACCAGAACCGTTCACTCCTGCAAATGGCTTTTCGTGTAACAAACATTTCATTCCGTGCTGGCTTGCAACTCGCTTTAATGTCTGCATGATCAATTGATTGTGATCTACCGCAATATTTGCTGGTGCGTAGATTGGAGCCAATTCATGCTGTGCTGGTGCTGTTTCGTTATGCTGAGTCTTTGCGGTAACCCCAACTTTCCACAATTCTTCATTTACATCTTTCATGAATCCTGCAACTCGCTGACGAATGGTTCCGAAATAGTGATCATCTAGTTCTTGTCCTTTTGGAGGCATCGCCCCAAACAGTGTTCTTCCTGTATAAATCAAATCTTTTCTTTGTTGAAAGGTCTTTGCGTCTACCAGAAAATATTCTTGTTCTGGTCCAACAGATGGTGTAACTTTTTTAGAAGTCGTGTTCCCAAAAAGTCGAAGAAGTCTAAGTGATTGCGCTCCAACTGCCTCCATCGAACGAAGTAAAGGAGTCTTTAAGTCCAACGCTTCTCCTTTGTAAGAACAAAATGCCGTAGGAATACAAAGTGTTGCTCCTGCCGCATCTTTTCGCACAAATGCAGGGGATGTACAATCCCACGCTGTATATCCTCTCGCCTCAAAGGTTGCACGAAGTCCACCAGAAGGAAAGGAAGATGCATCAGGCTCTCCTTTGATGAGTTCTTTTCCCGAAAAGCTCATCAATACCTTTCCACTTGGAAGTGGAGCGGAAATAAAGGAATCGTGTTTTTCCGCTGTTACACCTGTCAAAGGTTGAAACCAGTGTGTATAATGAGTGGCACCTTTTTCGATTGCCCATTCTTTCATTTCATGAGCGATCACGTCTGCTGTTTCAAGATCAAGTTCTTTCCCTTCCTCGATCGTTTTTTTCAAATTGTGATATACTTTTTTCGGCAGACGTTCTTGCATTACTGTGTCATTAAAAACATTTTCTCCGAAAATTTCTGCAACATTCACCATTTCGCTGTTCATATTTTATCCCTTTCTTCTTGCCTGTGCATTTTGAGAACAAAATAAGGCATTTCAATTTCTTGAAACGCCTTATGTAGAATCATTCTATTCAGCTTTTC
>JARHYE010000034.1 GCA_029258605.1 Ruminococcus sp. | reverse complement strand
CGAGAGCTAAAACCATTTGACTTTTCCACAATGGAACTGTGTTTACCAACGTTGACTGAATTTTTTCCACCATTTGTGTATTGTTTCCTTGAATCAACCTAATTTGTGGAGCTGTTTGCATACAAATGGTACGCGTCAATTCAAGGTCATGAATTTTCTTTTCAAATCGCTCGCACATAGCCGCTAAATCTCTTGCTTTCTGGGCATCCTCTGGAAATCCTGATTTTTGTGCCTGGTCCATTAAACTTTGTAATTGGGTTGTTCTTACTTCTTGAAGCTTTTTCTTTCCAGCCATCACATACATGGTGAGTTCTTTAAAATACGTTAGATTCACTTCATACATTTTATCTAGCAATGCTACGTCCTTTAAAAGCTGCACTTGCTGACCTTCTAAAGCTTTGCAAATTTCATTTACATTACCCTCCGCTTTTGTGTATTTCGATTTTAAAGCAGCTATTTTATTCACAGGTTTTTTTAAGAATCCAAAGAATCCCTTGTCTTCTTCCTCATCAAATTCTTTTAATTCTTTTACAACATCCGTTAAAAGCGTTCCAACTTCTCCCAAATCTTTTGTTCGTACATTTTCCAACGCAGATTCTGAAAAATCAGCCATCTTCTTCTGTGTTCCCGCACCATACTGTAGAATCATGGAAGAGTCTGTAAGATCTATTCTCTCCACAAAACCATCCACGATTTTTTGTTCTTCTTCTGTTAAGATACTTTCATCTAAAACTGGTTTTTCTAGTTCCTTTTTTTCCACTACCTCTTGTTTTTCCTCTGGGAACGGATCCAATGTCAATGTAGGTGTTGTTGAAAATTCTTTCAATTCATCTCCCATAGCTCTTCCTCCTGATTAAAAATCGTTTTTCGTTAGTCCTTCTTGTGCAAGCATTGTATTTAGCACAGAAATATCAGCTGAAACATCCCACGCTTTTTCCTGAAATAAACTATCCAATAATTTTGTAAATGCTTCATTTAATGTATCAATCGTACTTTCAATTTCCTTTTTGGAAGAAATAATATTTTCTCCTTGAACAGACATGCCATCCAACTCTGCATAAGCTTCTAATAGCTTTACTGTTGTCGGAAGATAGTAGTCCATCAGTCTACGTATATCTGATACACATTCCGGATTTTTCTCTACACGTTCGAAAATTTGATCGACTAGATATTCTATTTTTGAAATCTTCGCAGAAATTTCTTTCCCTGGAATACGATCATTACAAGCTTTAATTTTGGAAATATACTCCTCACCAGCTTTTATAATGTCCTGCACTTTTGGATCTAATTGTTCTCGAGCTTTTTGATTTTCCATCTGACGCGCATTTTCTTTTTCCGTTTCTTGTCTCTGCATTTCTAGCTGACTCATCATTTTATTATACTGCTCATACATCTCATGACTTGCTATAAAACAAGTTCCCTGACGATCAACATGGCCTTGAAGAAACCACTTTTTCTCTATCATTTTATTTAAATCATTCAAAACATACTTTGGCGATTTCTTTAATCGGCCTGACGCCTCTTTTATTTCGAAATATTCTTTTGTTCCAAGTTGCTCAATATAAATCTGAAATCTTTTTATTTTTTTCAAAAAATGGATTCCACACCCAAGCAAGATTGCCCCACCAGTAAGCAGCACTCCAAACAAAGAAGCTAATAACACTCCACCAACCGCTGCAAATCCTGATGTAAACACAGCTTCCAAAATAGATAATACAAATGGGAAAAATAATGTTCCAAGAACTACAGCACCTATGATTGTCATTACGATTGCTTGTACTCTCACCCCTTTAACACACTTAAATAGCAATGGTGGAATATTGCATTCTTCTCTTTTATGGTAGCTTTGCTCTGAAAATTTACGAACTCCTTCTGCAGCCTGATTCACTGTATTTGTGATTGTCTGATTTAAACTATAAAAATTGCGAGAATCTACCGCATTTTCTACTGTTCTTTTTATTTCTTCACCCAATCGATCTAAATCTTCGTACAACATTGTTTTCACCTAATCTTTCCGTCATCGTTTCGCTACAATTTCTTTCTTCAGTATAATCTATCACAATACAAAAAGCAATGAAGCCTTCTTTATCTCATTAAGATATATGCAAAAAATCCAGCATAAAACATCAAAAACATAGCCCCTTCTAATTTAGAAATTCCTTTTTTTCCTATAGCACATACGTAGACCAAGATACTCGCTACAATCAAGATCACCGTATCTTGAATTGCAAGTCCTGTTACTGTAATTGGAGAAATCATGGCCGATGTTCCAAGAATTAAAAGAACATTAAAAATGTTGGAGCCGACAACATTACCAACTGCAAGATCATTTTCTCCTTTTTTGGAAGCCACTACTGAGGTAACCAATTCTGGTAAGGATGTTCCTAATGCCACAATGGTAAGTCCTATAAAAGTCTGACTTAATCCAAAACTTCTTGCTATTGCCGAAGCACTATCTACAACAAACTCACCGCCAATAATGATTCCTGCAATACCTGCTAAAATATAAAGGGCACTCTTCATTGGAGAAAGGATTTGATACTCTTCTTCTGGTTCTCTTTCATCTAGCTGCTTCTTTCTCGACTTCAATGCATCGAAAACAGCAGACACAACAAAGCCTATAAAAAGAAGAAATAATACAGTTCCCTCTTGTCTAGAAAGAAAATAGGTTGCATCCTGATCCATAATTCGATTTACTTGGAACCCTATAAGACTTAAAAGAAGAACTGCTGTAATTCCAATTGAAAACGGAAATTCTCTTTTTAAAACAGACCACTTTACACAAATCGGATTTACCAAAGCGCTTGCTCCAAGTACCACTAACAAATTAAAAATATTAGAACCGATTACATTGCTAACTGCCAATTCATTTTTTCCTTGCATTGCAGCTGTGATACTAACAGATGCTTCTGGAAGGGATGTTCCAAATGCTACTACGGTAAGCCCAATGACAATGGCTGGAACCTTTAAAATTTTTGCTACACTGGAACTTCCATCCACAAAATAATCTGCTCCTTTAATCAACAAAAAAAATCCAATGATTAGAACTAAATACGCTACCATACTTGACCTCACTTTTCTTTTATATGATAATCAGTGTAGTTAGATTTTGAACAAAAGTCAAGATTATAAAACAAAAGGAGCACAGAATATGAATCCCGATATTATATATGAAGACGAATTCATCCTCGTCTGCCATAAGCCATCAGGTATTGCAACCCAGTCCGCCAAAATTGGTTCCCCAGATATGGTAAGTATTTTAAAAAATTATCTTTATAAAAAAAATAAAATAAAAAAAGAACCTTATCTTGCAGTAATCCACCGTCTAGATCAACCTGTAGAAGGTCTTTTAGTTTTTTCAAAAAAGCCTGTTGCAACAAAAGCGCTTAATCAACAACTAAATGCTTCCGAATTTCGTAAAGTATACCATGCTATTTTAACAGGAACTCTCCCTAAAAAAGAGGGGAGCCTTGTAGATTATCTTGTGAAAGATGGACGTACAAACACTTCAAAAGTATGTTCTGCCAACACTCCTGGTGCTAAAAAGTCTATTCTTTTCTACAAAGAACTCGATCCAATCATAATGGATGGTTCTTGTTATACCTTAGCTGAGATCATTTTAGGAACTGGACGTCACCATCAAATTCGCGTCCAGATGTCTCATGCTGGATGTCCAATCTTAGGAGATCGAAAATATGGTGGAAATCAATCAATTTCTTCCCCCTCTACTTTACAACTTTTTGCTTGTAAATTATCGTTTCGACACCCCATCTCCAAGAAACAGCTTGATTTTTCTTTAGATCTTCCTTAAAAAACAGCCACACATATAATGTGTGGCTGTCCTCTTTTATTCTTCCATAGTTTCCGGTTCTTCTTCCAAGGCTATTTTATACTTTTCCAATATCATATTTTGGATATACTCTCTTGTACCAGTATTAATTGGATGAGCAATATCTCGATACTCTCCATCCATTGCTTTCTTGCTCGGCATAGCAATAAACAAGCCTTTTTCGCCTTCTATTACTTTGATGTCATGAACTACAAATTCTTCATCAATTGTAATAGATACGACTGCCTTCAACTTTCCTTCTTTTGCGACCTTTCTTACTCGTACATCTGTAATTTGCATACGTCTAGTCCCCTTTCTCTGCCTGCATA
>JARHYE010000005.1 GCA_029258605.1 Ruminococcus sp. | reverse complement strand
TCTAGCTTGGAAGGCTAGTGTTCTACCATTGAACTACACCCGCACAATCGGGGTGACAGGATTCGAACCTGCGACCTCCTGGTCCCAAACCAGGCGCTCTAGCCAAGCTGAGCCACACCCCGTTATTCATTTTTTTGTTTCTGTGTTGTTGTTGTTCCCTCAACACAAGACTTATTATATAATACGTTTTTCAAAATGTCAACAACTTTTTTCAATTTTTTTTGTTTTTTTTTATTTTCCTGGAAAACGGCGTATTTACGCCGTTTCCGGGACTTTTCATTTTAAAAATCGCTGTTCATAAACAAGATTTTCTTCCGCATCTAGCGTCAGGATCATATAAGAAGGTTGTCTTCCATTTTGTCTTGGATAGGAAATACTTCCTGGGTTTAGCACGGTTATTTCTGAATCTTTTTCAAGAAATGGTTTATGCGTATGTCCAAACATTACAAGATCTGCTCCTCTTACTTTTCCTTCCTCTCTAATCTGTTCTGGTCCAAGAGAAACACCATATGCGTGTCCATGGGTAATAAACGCTTTATACTTTCCTATATAAAATTCCTCTTCTTTTGGAAGGTCTGAAAAAAAATCATTGTTTCCTCTTACGATATGCTTTTCACATTCCACAACTGCATCAATATAAAACTCTCCTCCTTCTACATCTCCAAGATGTACGAACAGATCTATATCTTGTTCTTTTTCTAGAATTTTATCAAGATTTTTATGTTGACCATGCGTATCACTCACTACTAGTATTTTCATTCTGATTACTTCCTTGCTTCCAATACTTTACGGATCGCACGCAATGCATTTCCTCGATGGCTACATGCATTTTTCTGCTCTGGAGTTAACTGCGCCGTTGTACATCCACACTCTGGCACATAAAAAATTGGATCGTAACCAAATCCATTCGCTCCTTCTATTTTATATCCAATCAACCCTTCAATGGTTCCTCTTACCGTTTCCTCTGTTCCATCTGGTAGGATCGCTGCGATCGCACAGACAAATCTGGCAGTACGTTGTTCTTCCGGAACCCCTTCTAATTTATCGAGCAACATCTGATTCTTTATATCATAGGAAGTATCTCGTCCTCCAAATCTGGCTGAATAGATTCCCGGCGCCTTATCTAGATAATCGATTTCCAAGCCTGAATCGTCCGCAAGAATAATATCTTCTGGAAGAAGTTTTGCAATTGCTTCTGCCTTAATCATTGCATTTTCTTCGAACGTAGTACCATTTTCTTCTATATCAATGTCAATTCCAACTTCCTTCATAGAATAGATTGGCAACCCCAAATCTTTTAAAATCTCCTTGATTTCTTCCATCTTATGTTCATTGCCTGTTGCAAATATAATTCGTTCTTCCATTTTTTTACCTCCTATCTTTCTGTTTTGGTGGCTTTGGCCCCATAAACTGATAAAAATTCGTCTTAATCATTCCATTATATATTTTTCGTTTCTTATCTGCCTGACGCCCAAAATATCTTTCTGTATCATCATAACTTGTAATCATATAGGCTGACCAACTGTCGAGGTTTTTAAAACTTTCTCCAAATTCACTGTAGATCTTTGGAAGTGTTTCTTTTTCTTCCAATCGCTCTCCATATGGTGGATTTGTAATGATAAATCCATATTTTTTTGGATGACGCAATTCCTTTACCGGACGTTGTTGAAAATGAATCAGGTGAGAAACACCTGCTTCTTCTGCGTTCTTTCTTGCTGTTTTTAATACTTCTGGATCTACATCATACCCTTGGATATCAACTTCTATATCATCCTTGATGATACTATTCGCTTCATCGATTGCATCATACCACGCATTTTTTGCAATTAGATTGGTCCATTCTTCTGATAAAAATGCTCGATTCATACCTGGCGCTATATTTGCCGCAATCATCGCTGCTTCTATTGGAAATGTTCCACTTCCGCAGAATGGATCCACTAAAATCCTGTCTTTGTGCCATGGTGTGAGCAAAATCAAAGCTGCTGCCAATGTTTCTGAAATAGGAGCTGCTCCTGCCTGCTGTCTGTATCCTCTTTTATGTAAGGAAACCCCTGTCGTATCAATTCCTATTGTAACCATATCTTTCATAAGAAAGACTCTTAATGGATAGGATGCTCCCTTTTCTTCAAACCATGTAACTTTATAGTACTTTTTCAATCGTTCTACCATGGCTTTTTTCATAATAGACTGAATATCCGAAGGGCTAAATAATTTACTTTTTACAGATGCCGCTTTGGCCACCCAGAATTTTCCATCTTCCGGTATATACTTTTCCCATGGAAGAGCTTTTGTTTTTTCAAACAGTTCCTCGAAGCTTGTTGCTTTAAAACTTCCTACTTTCAACAGAATCCGCTCTGCACTTCTAAGAAAAATATTGGCTCTGCATATCGCTTTATAATCTCCATAAAAAGTAACGCGTCCATCCTCTACTAAAGAGATTTCATATCCTAAATTCTGTATCTCTCTTTTTAATACCGCTTCCAGTCCAAAGTGGCATGGTGCGATCAATTCTAATTTTTCCATCTATTCCTCCATCTGTTTTTTTATCGTTCTTCGTAACTTACAGACTCTAATCACTTTCATATTACTATAAAAGAAAGGTGTAGTAAAGTTGAATTTACCACACCTTTCCACTCCATTTTCCTTACTTAAATAGCTTGTTTTTTATTTGTATCCATTGATCTCATAATCAGAATTCTGCTCTTTTGATTTATATCCGTTTTTCTCCATGCTTCTTTCGGAACAATTTGAATAATTCTTACCCTCTGCATTTCTTGCTGCATTTTTACTCTCAGAATTTTGGGATACCGCATTTGAATTTGTACTATTTTTACATCTTTTTGACATCATATATCCTCCTGTTTCTTTTTTTGATGTTGCCTTTCTAGTATGACTCTTCTGAATGATTTTATGCATTTTTCAATAATTCTTTACAAAAAGTAACAGAATAGTTGACTATATTTTCATATTTTGCTTGATTTTTCCACTTTGATATATTATACTAGACACTGTAGAAAGATTACTTTCTACAACCCCTTATTAATTATTTATACTCCCCTCAAAGGATCGATGGCTCCCCCATTGGTCCTTTATTTTTTTGTTTTTTTTGCAAAATTTTATTTTTTTTTTGCAAATTATTTTTCACTGTGGTATATTAAAATACAAAAGTGATAGCAATATTCACTAATAAAAATAAAGGAGAAATGTTATGGCAAATTACAATCCTTACGACAATGTATTAACAGTAATGAATGAAGCAGCTGAAATTCTCGGTTACTCTGACAATGACATCGCCTCATTGAAACATCCAGAGCGCGAATTAAAAGTATCTTTCCCTGTTGTTATGGATGATGGGACAACAAAAGTATTTGAAGGTTTCCGTGTTCAGCACTCTACTGTGCGTGGCCCTGCTAAAGGCGGCGTTCGCTTCCACTATGCAGTAAACCATGATGAGGTAAAAGCTCTTGCAGCGTGGATGACCTTTAAATGTGCCGTTGTTGATATTCCTTATGGCGGTGGTAAAGGTGGCGTTATCTGCAATCCTTCTAAGCTTTCCGAAAGAGAACTTCATGAGATTACAAAACAATTCACTATCGCTATCGCTCCACTTATTGGACCTGAAAAAGATATTCCTGCACCAGATGTTGGATCCACTCCAGCTATGATGGGATGGATGATGGATACTTATAGCATGCTTCAGGGACACACTGTTCGCGGTGTTGTTACAGGAAAACCTGTTGAGATTGGTGGTTCTTTGGGACGTACAGAGGCAACAGGACGTGGAGTTATGTTCTCTACAAATAATGTTCTTGATAAACTTGGTATTGATAGAAAAGGTACAACTGTGGCCATCCAAGGTATGGGAAATGTTGGAAGTATTTCTGCAAGTCTTCTCTATCAGGAAGGGATGAAAGTTGTTGCAGTAAGTAATTCTTCTGGTGGTGTTTATAATAAAGATGGTTTGAACATCCCTGCAATCATCGATTATCTTTCTGATCGTAAGAATCTTCTTTCTGAATATAATGAAGAAGGGCTTGTTCACATTTCCAACGAAGAGTTGTTGGAATTAGATGTAAAAGTTCTGATTCCTGCTGCTTTGGAAAATCAGATCAATGAATCCAATGCAGATAGAATCAAGGCAAGCGTAATTATCGAAGCTGCCAACGGACCTACAACAGCTGAAGCAGATGAAATCCTTGCTTCCAAAGGTGTTGTTCTTGTTCCAGACATTCTTGCAAATGCAGGTGGTGTCGTTGTATCTTACTTCGAGTGGGTACAAAATCTTCAGTGCATTAGTTGGACAGAAGAAGATGTCAACACAAAATTAAAAAATATTATGGATCCTGCATTCGATGCGGTATGGGATATTTCAAAAGAAAACAATGTATCTCTTCGTACAGGTGCATATTTAATTGCTATTAAACGAGTAGTCGAAGCAAAAAAATTAAGAGGACTCTAATCACTAGAAATACCTCTACTTTATATGGGAGAAAAAGTTGTTCATATTTTGTTCATTTTTATTTAAAAGAACAGTAACTTTTACAACACGCTTTTTTCATTTATCTTCTATATACTGTAAACATCAGATAAAGAAAATATTTGATATGTCTAAGTTTTAATATAAAACTTTTGAATTAACTTTTTCATAATACATGCCAGGGATCATACGATCACCTGGCATCCTCCCTTTTTAGGGCTTTTTTTATTTACATGAGTTTTTCTACTTGATTGAGAGCCTCTTCTACAACTTTATCCATATCATAATATCTGTAAGATCCAAGTCGTCCTCCAAATATCACATCTTTTTCCTTGTCGGCTAATTCTTTATATTTCTCATAAAGCCTTGTATTTTTTTCATCATTTACAGGATAATATGGTTCCATTCCTTTCTTCCACTCTGAAGAATATTCTTTTGATATCACTGTTTTTTCTTGTGTGCCGTATTCAAAATGTTTATGTTCGATAATCCGTGTATATGGTACATCAATATCCGTATAATTCACCACCGCATTTCCTTGATAGTTATCACAATCCAGCACTTCTGTTTCAAATCGTACAGATCGATATTCCAATTCCCCTAATTTATAATCAAAATATTGGTCTAGCATTCCTGTGAAAATAATCTTTTTCGAAATATCAGGATTTGTTTTTCGAAATTCAAAAAAGTCTACACCAGTTCTTACCTCTACTTCCCCTAACATGTTTTGAATAAGTTTTGTATATCCTCCCATCGGAATCCCCTGATAAGGGTCATTAAAGTAGTTATTGTCGTATGTAAATCTTACAGGAAGTCTTTTAATAATAAACGCAGGAAGTTCTGTGCATGCTCTTCCCCACTGCTTCTGTGTGTATCCTTTGATCAGTTTTTCATAAATATCTTTTCCCACCAGCGATATTGCCTGCTCTTCCAGGTTCTTTGGATCTGTAATGTTACTGTCTTCAATCTGCATCCTTATCATCTGCTTTGCCTGTTCTGGAGTTTTGACTCCCCACATTTTATTAAAGGTATTCATATTAAATGGAAGATTATATAATTCGTCTTTGTAAATTGCAATGGGAGAATTGATATAATGATTAAATTGAGCAAACTGATTCATATACTTCCAAACCTTTTGATTGGATGTATGGAAAATATGGGCACCATATTTATGTACCCGAATCCCTTCAATCTCCTCACAATAAACATTTCCTGCAATATGATTTCTTTTCTCTATTACAAGGCATTTCTTGCCTGCTTTATTTAATTCATGAGCCATAACAGCTCCATATAATCCTGCGCCTACAATCAGATAGTCGTATTCGTACATTCCTATTTCCTCCTAACTTTTTCTTATTATACCATCATTTAATTTTTCTGTATATCGTCTTCCTCTTCCCTTTTCTTCTTCTATTTTACATAAATAAATTTTTTTAATTATTTTCAAAAAAACTATTGACATTTCCCATATCATATTATATACTTAATCTTGCTTTGAGCGATACAGTTCATCGCATGTGCGCGTAGCTCAGCTGGATAGAGCGTCTGGCTACGGACCAGAAGGTCGGGAGTTCGAATCTTCTCGCGCACGTTTCAAAAACCTGAAAGAACATCTTTCAGGTTTTTTTATTTGTAAACACTCCTTTAAAAACGAAGAGGTCGGAAATTCCGACCTCTTTTTCTTAATTTTCTTTAAACTTCTCTGCCTGCTCACGAATAAGATCCATGTCTTCAAAGTAGTTAATCTTCATAGAATTCTTCACTTCGCTCAATGTCTGAGCAGCAACTTCTTCTGCTTTTTCACTGCCTTTTTTTAGAATCTCATATACATATGGAATATCTTTCTGGTATTCTTTTCTTCGATTTCTGATAGGCTCCAGCTCCGTTTGCAACACATTGTTAAGGAAGCGTTTCACTTTCATATCTCCAAGTCCACCTCTTTGATAATGCTCTTTTAGCTCATCCAAATTTGCGTATTCTGGTAAAAACTCCTCAAAATGCTCTGGTGTACTAAATGCATCCAAATATGTAAATACCGTATTTCCTTCTAATTTTCCCGGATCTTCTACTCGAATGTGTGTTGGATCTGTAAACATACTAAATACTTTCTGTTTGATCACATCTGGCTCTTCTGACAAATAGATACAGTTCCCTAAAGATTTACTCATCTTAGCTTTTCCATCTGTTCCTGGTAATCTTAAGCATGCACTATTCTGTGGAAGAAGAATTTCTGGTTCCACAAGTGTATCTCCATATACAGAATTAAACTTACGAACAATCTCTTTTGTCTGTTCCAACATTGGAAGCTGATCTTCCCCAACTGGTACAGTCGTCGCTTTAAACGCAGTAATATCTGCTGCCTGACTAATTGGATATGTGAAAAATCCAACTGGAATACTTGCCTCGAAATTACGCATCTGGATCTCTGATTTTACAGTAGGGTTTCTCTGTAATCTTGAAACTGTAACAAGATTCATATAATAGAACGACAACTCACAAAGCTCTGGAATCTGTGATTGAATAAACAATGTTGACTTTGCTGGATCTAATCCACACGCAAGATAATCAAGTGCTACTTCGATAATATTCTGGCGCACTTTTTCTGGATTATCTGAATTGTCCGTCAACGCCTGTGCGTCCGCGATCATAATAAAAATATCATCATAATCTCCTGTATTTTGAAGCTGAACTCTTCGTTTAAGAGAACCAACATAATGACCAACATGTAATTTGCCGGTAGGTCTGTCACCGGTTAATATAATTTTTCCCATAATAACTGTGTGTCCCTCCTAACTCACATCGTATGTTCCCATTATACACTAACTTTTTTGTTTTGGCTATACAAAAAGAGTGATGCTTCCACTCTTTCATGGTCTCATCACTCTTGATTTTCCTCGCTGATTTAATAATATTCACCACGGGCGACCTTTTGCTTTTTCCATTGTAGAACCCGATCTTTTTCTGTCTCATATACAAAGCTATGTAATACATATGCCATTAAAACTGCTGCCATTACATCAATTACGGAATGTTGTTTTAAAAATACAGTCGATAATACAATCAATCCCGCTAATATGTATGCACTCCACTTGATCACTTTATGTTTCTTTAAATTCTCGCTGTATCTTATGGCAATACACGCCGCAAGAGAATTAAACACATGAAGACTTGGAAACACATTGGTAGGTGTATCAATTCTATAAATCTGCCGTACCAAATCCACAAATACATTGTCACGCTCAAAAAATACCGGACGCAAGTTTAGTCCATTTGGAATAAACGTGGAAATCACAAGAAAAATTGTCATACCTGTAAACATCAATTTGCATAACTTATAAAACCCTCTTACATCCGTAAAAAAGAAATAAAGAAAAACGGCTGCGATAAATACAAACCATAGCAAATATGGTATAACAAAGTATTCAATAAATGGAATTTTATCGTCGATCGGTGAGTGGATCACATAATACCCACTTGTCACATGTTTCTCGAGGTACATAAACCAAGGCATGTAAAGAAGCGCATAGGATATAACCCATATGTGTCGATATTTCTGTATGAATACTTTTATCTTCTCTTTCAAACTCATAGCCGTACCCCTTTAATTTCAGTTACTCTTTAACTCCAGCAGATTATACCACTTTTCAATTAGCACAACAATATTTTTCATAAAACCTTAACAATTACTTATGTAAATACTCGAAGTTGTTCTCTAAGCAACTGCGCAGATATCGATTTTCTCAAATAAGATGGCTCTCCATCTGTATGAATTGCAAGAGGCTGATCAATGATTACTGAAATTTTTTCTCCTTGCATGACCGTCACGCCCGGAAACAAAACATGCCATCCTTTGAATGCGGTTGGTAAAAGCATCAATACCATTAATCTAGGTAAACTAGAAACAACAATCGCATCTAACTTTCGATCATCTGCCTTTGCCTTTGGACAAAATTTGAATCCGCCTCCCTCAAACGGCTGATTCATAATTGCTACAAAATACACTTTTTTAAAATTTTGAACAGGTTGATTCTCTAAAAATACCTCTGCATTTACGGTCTTATCATGAAAAAGACGATTCAGAGCCACAAAAACATAACTAAGTTTTCCCAATCTTAATCGGTTTAAAATATACTTGTATTTTGAAATTGCCACTTGATGACAGATTGCTGCATCAAATCCTATTCCCGCGCTAATTGCAAATCTTCTATTTTTACCTGCTTTAGAAAGCAAGCCGATATCTACCTTTTTAATTTCTTTTGGCGATAGAATGGTGTCCAATGCCTTCAATGGATCTTTCGAAATCTTCATTCCCCTAGCAAAATCATTTCCTGATCCTGTTGGAATATATCCCAATGTTACTTTACGAAGATCTTGGATTCCATTGATCACTTCATTAACCGTACCGTCTCCTCCAAGCACGATTAAATTATGTTCTTTTCCATCAGACGTAATTTGCTCGGCAATCTGTGTAGCATGCCCCATATGATTCGTATGATAAAAATCATACGCTACTCCTCTTTTTAATAGTTCAGGATGAATAAGCTCCCATACCATGCCACCTTTTCCCGAGCGAGAGTTGGGATTTATAATAAATGTATATTTCATCTTCTGTACCTTTCATCTTCCTTCAAACTATCGTTACATCACTTTATTTTAACGTATTTTAAATTATACCATAAATCAAATTAAAAACAATATTTCCTATATTTTTCGAACGCAGATGGAATAGAGTATGTTTTTTCAAGTTCTACTTGCTTTACAAAGAGAAGATCTTCATTACAATTCTTTTCTAATTCATCTACTTTGATTACATATCCTGTCATATGCCACTCCACATGACTAAAAATATGCTTCGCATTCTCTGCTTTTTCTATATGAAGCGGAGATAACCCGATAGAATTACAATAGTCGATCACCTGTTTTCTTGTCAGATGCCCCTCCACATTTGGAAGTTCATAAAGTCCGGCCAAAAGCCCTTTTGCTGGTCTTTTCCTAATTGCAATTGTATCTGAATCTTTCAAAATTAAAATCGTTCTTTTTTCAATTCTCCTATCTTTTGCTTTTGTTTTAATAGGCAACTGATTTTCGATTCCTTTTGCTTTTGCTTTACATAAATGCACAAGTGGACACACTTCACATTTTGGTTCTCCATTTGGCACGCATACGATCGCCCCTAATTCAATGAGGCCTTGGTTGAAATCCGATGCTGCATCCCTTGGGATAATCTCTTCAATTTGTTCTTCCATCTGTTTTTTTACCGATGCCTTCGCAATATCAGACTCATCTGCCAGAAGTCTTGATACCACTCGCAATACATTTCCATCTACTGCCGGCTTGGCAATTCCATACGCAAAAGAACAAATGGCTCCTGCGGTATAATCACCAATGCCTTTTAGTGCATGAATTTCTTCATAAGTTTTGGGAAATACCCCCTGATGTTCTTCCATAATCTGTACTGCTGCCTTTTGCATATTCCGCACACGGTTGTAATATCCAAGTCCCTCCCACAATTTTAAAATGCGATCTTCCTGTGCAGTCGCCAACGTCTCCACTGTTGGAAGTGCTTTCATAAAACGTTCAAAATACCCTTTTACCGCTTCGACTCTTGTTTGCTGAAGCATAATTTCGGATACCCAGACTCTATACGGACTGATTTCTTTTCTCCACGGAAGATCTCGTTTGTTTTTACGAAACCAGTGGACAAGAGGATCCACACTTTCTTTTAAAATTGGATCCGTCAGCACAACCTCAACTTCATCGTTTAATATCATTTCATCTTGCGTAACTTTACTGTCGAACGCAAGTATTTTCACACCTGCCTTCTTTGCTTTTTTTAGCATAGTCCCAAATTCTGCGTGAGTATCCATATTCGGTGTAAAATACCTTACATGCTCCATCTGTATCACAAATACGACGTAAGCTTCATATCCTTCTTTTACAGCCTCTATAAGCTCTCCTACGTGTTTTACTGCTCGTTCACTTGGGGCATCTGGAAATTTTACAACTCCATTGTTTTCTAAAGTTACTCCCTTTACCTCTAGAAACGCTTTGCGACCTTTGTTTTCTACATAAAAATCAAATCTGGAATTTTTATAGGTTGTTTCTGGTCTTACGATCGAACCTTCTCCAAAAAGATTTCCCTTCAAAAGCCACTCTTGAACCACTTTGTTTGGAATTTGAGAATCCATGTTGATCATACGATCTTTTTTCTTTACTGCGATCAAATCCCACTTTGTTTTTCTTTCAGGATTATCGCTTTCCTGTACATAAATTTTAGCTCCTGGAATCAGTAACTCTGCACATCTTCCTGTATTTTTTACATGAACTACTTCCTTCTCTCCCCGAATCAGTGCATAGGCAATAAATCGGTTTGGTCGCTCTAAAAAAATTGCTTCTTCTATTCTTTCATATCGCATCTTATGTTTCCTCTGCTTATTGTTGTGATTTTTAGATGATAAAACGCCCTGCTGATCATTCAGCGGGGCGTAGTCTGTATTCATACTAAGTAATTTTAGTATAACCGATTTTTATAAAACTTTCGATAAAAATTCTTTTAATCTTTCATCTTTTGGATTTCCAAAAAACTCTTCTGGTGCTGCTTCTTCTTTTACAACCCCTTCATCAATAAATAAAACTCTGCTGGCAACTTCTTTTGCAAATCCCATCTCATGTGTTACCACTACCATGGTCATTCCTTCGTCTGCAAGCTGCTTCATAAGTCCCAATACCTCGCCTACCATCTCTGGATCAAGCGCTGATGTCGGTTCATCAAAAAGCATCACATCTGGATTCATTGCAAGCGCTCTTGCAATAGCAATTCGCTGCTTTTGTCCTCCAGATAATTGATTTGGATATTGGTTCGCTTTATCTGGAAGCCCGACACGTTGCAAAAGTTCTTCTGCTTTTCGATCCGCTTCTTCCTGAGTCATGACTCCCAATTTTACAGGGGCCAGTGTAATATTTTGCTTCACAGTAATATGTGGGAACAAATTAAACTGTTGGAATACCATTCCCATCTTTTGACGCAACAAATTGATGTCCGTTTTTTTATCTGTAATATTGTTTCCTTCAAACCAGATTTCTCCTGCTGTTGGCTCCTCCAAAAGGTTTAGACAACGAAGAAATGTAGACTTTCCAGAGCCAGATGGCCCAATAATTACAACCTTTTCTCCTTTTTCAATTGTCTGATCAATCCCTTTTAAGACCTCGTGTCCTTTAAATGATTTTTGAAGATTTTTAGTTACGATCACCTTGTGCCAGCCTCCTTTCAAAGATTCCAAGTAATTTTGTAAGTCCTAATACCATAACTAGATAGCATGCTGCTGCAATCAATAACGGTGTCAACACATCCCATGTCACAGAACCAATGTACTGCGCTGCTTTTGTAAGGTCTGTAACTGCAACTACCCCTGCAATAGAAGTTTCTTTGATCAATGTAATAAACTCATTTCCAAGGGCTGGAAGAATATTTTTAATTGCCTGTGGAATGATGATGAGCTTCATTGTCTGAATGTAAGTAAATCCAAGAGAACGACCAGCTTCCATCTGTCCTTTATCAATGGATTCTAATCCTGCACGAATAATTTCAGCAACATATGCTCCTGAGTTAATTCCAAAACAAAGTGCCGCTACAAGGATTTCATTGGAATTTCTTGAAGTAAAGATTAGGTTGCTTAAAATCAACAATTGTACAATTGCAGGTGTTGCTCGAATCACTGTCGTATATATGTTACAAATTTTATTTAAGAGCCACAGCTTCTTATTATTTGCTGAAGCTACTTTCACTACCGCTACCAAAAGTCCAATTGCTACTCCTAATAAAATGGCAAGTAATGAAACAATAATGGTAACTTTAATTCCTTCCAGATAAAACAAATATCTGTTTTCTTCCAGGATTGCTGCATATAACGCATCTGAAATGTTTTTTAAAAAATGAGACATACGTTTTCCTTTCTAAATATCTTAAGTTCTGAACTACCTCAAAAATCAGTAGGCTATATGCAAGTCTACTGATTCTGTAATCTTTTTTGAGTGTATCACTCTTTTTTATTTTTGTACATGGTTTGCTGTAAATTCTTCTATTTTTCCTTCTTCAATCAATTGATCAACTACTTGATTGATCTGATCTAATAGCTCTTTATTTCCTTTTTTAACACCGATGGCATATTTATCTTCGAATAAAATTCCATCTAAAACTACTAAGGAATCATTTTGTTTTACAAGCTCTTCTGCTGGGAACTTATCCATAACAATACAGTCTACTTTATTATTTTTCAAATCTTCTGCTGCCTGAGCAAATTTTGTATAACGTTTTACTTCTTTGGCTTTACAGTTCTCTTTGTTAGATACCCAGATATCTGCAATATTTCCCTGTTGTACTGCAATAATTTTTTTATCCAGATCAGATCCTGCCAATTCATCCCCTGACATTTGAACCTGAGGTTTGTTTTTATTTACTACAACCACTTCTGTTGAGTTTACATACTCATGGGAAAAATCTACTTGCTTTTGACGTTCTTCCGTTACAGAAACACCTGCTGCAACAAAGTCAACTTTTCCACTTGATGCGGCTGCCAAAGCCCCGTCGAAATCCATATTTTTAATTTCCAGTTCCATGCCAAGTTCCTCTGCAATTGCTTTGGAAATGTCCATGTCGATTCCAACCACTTCGTTTCCTTTCATATATTCATATGGTGCAAATCCTGCTTCTGTTCCAACGATCAATTTTTCTTTTGAACCTGCTTTTTTCTCTGAACCACATGCCACTACAGACAATGTACAAACTGCTGCTAAAACCAAACACAATACTTTCTTTTTCATCGTTCTCTCCTCCAATTATTTCTCTCTTTATTTTAACGACGGATTGTTATTTTCTAATCTGGTTTTATTGTAACACTTATTTGATAAAAATCAAGTATAAAAATGCATTTTTTATACGTTTTATTCGATTTTTATACATTTTTATTCATTTTACGCTTATTTTATTCATGGTTTTATGCATTTTTAATGCTTCTATACAAAAAAAGACCTGTATCCACAGATCTTTTTCTTTTCACATGATTATGCTGCAAATGCAACCGTTAATCCAAAATATATAAATACGATAATACCTAGAACGATTCTATAGTATCCAAATACTTTAAAGTCGTGATTTTTTATGTACTTCATAAGGAATTTAATTGCAAAATAAGACACTGCAAAAGAAACCACACAACCGAACAAAAGTAAAATCATTTCCAATGATTCAAAATGGAAACCAAACTTAAGAAGCTTTAAGAAGCTTGCTCCAAACATAACTGGAATTGCAAGGTAGAATGTGAATTCTGCTGCCACAGCTCTTGATGCACCAATTAACAAACCACCGATAATGGTTGCACCTGATCTTGAAGTACCTGGAATTAGTGCAAGTACCTGGAATACACCGATTCCTAAAACCATTGGTATCGTTAAGTCGGAAATTTTTCTGACAGTTGGTTGTTTTCCTTTATGCATATTTTCAATTACGATAAATGCAATTCCGTAAATGATTAATGTTGTTGCAACAACCGTATAGTTCATAAAGTGTTCATCGATATAATCATCGAATAATAATCCTATAATAGCTGCTGGTACAGATGCAATCAGTACTTTGATCCACAACTGTATAGTCATATCTCTTTGTTTGCTATTTTTAGAAGGTGCAAAAGGATTTAGTTTATTGAAATATATTACAACTACCGCCATAATCGCCCCTAGCTGAATCACTACATTAAACATGGAAATAAAATCTTTCCCAAGATTTAATTTAATAAATTCTTCCACCAAAATTAAATGCCCGGTACTGCTAATTGGAAGCCACTCTGTAATTCCTTCCACAATACCTAATAATAAAACTTTTAATGCTTCTAACATTCGCTTCCTCCTTCGAGAATAAATTTTTGAATTGCTTTTGCAACTCCTTCTTGTTCATTTGTATCTGTCACATAATCTGCAACATTTTTTACTGCATCTATGGCATTTCCCATAGCAACTCCAAATCCTGCCATCTGGATCATTGTAACATCATTTTGTCCATCCCCACATGCCATGATCTCTTCACGCCTGATTCCAAGTTTTGCTCCAAATTCCAGTAGCTTCACTCCTTTGTTTACACCTGCCGCATTGATCTCTATATTGTATCCTAAAGAATCGACCTGGGTAACCCCTTCTACCTTTTCAATTTCTTTCCATGCTGCGTCGCGCTCTGAAAGATCTGCAAATAACATCTGCACTTTATCCATATCTTGGTTCTTTTCTTTTGCAAGTGTCATAATATCTGGAACTTGTTTTCTAGTTGATTTAAAATATTCCCACATATTTGGATTATGATGGTATTTGGCAAGTTGTTTCATCTTTGCTTCATCAACATATCCTTGATCTTCGAAATAAACTTCCTGAAGTGCATCATAATGATTCCCAATCTCTAACATTTTTACAGCAAGATCGGCAGATAAAAGATGCTCCATAATAATACAATGATTTTTCATATCCATAATCTTTGCACCATTGGAACTCATTGCATAGCGGATGCCTTCAAGTGTACGCAATTCCTCTGGTATTCCCATAAATGGTCTTCCCGTTGCAATGACAATGATCACTCCTAGCTCACTCGCTCTTTTTAGAATCTTCATAGTATTTTGTGTTATTTTCTTTTCATCTGTGAGAAGGGTGCCATCAAGATCGAGTGCAATCAGCTTAATCTTCTGACCCATATTTTACCATACCTTTCATTTCTTTAAACGTGATTCATTTACCATTGTATCAAAATTTGCGTAATTAAGCAATTTATAGTATAATGGATTGGCAAAATATTTTTATGGAACATGATCATATCTTTAGAAAGGATTTTACTGTATGAAAATATTCTCGCATGATATGAAAGAAAACGTCACTACTTCGATTCATCATGTAGGACGCTTCATAGGAGTTGGACTTTTGTCCACGACCCTTATTGCTACTAGTTTATTTAGTCCCCCTTCCCATGCGGCACCATCTTCGGGAGAACTCAAAGAAAAAACAGGAGACTTAAAAAATCAAATTCAAGATTTACAAGGTCAGCTACATGCCCTTCGCTCTGAAGTCGAACAGATTTGTTCCCAGACCGAGACACTTGTTCATGACATTGAAAAGACAAAGCTTGAAATGGCCGATGCTCAAAAAAAAGGAGACAAGCAGTACGAAGACATGAAACTACGTATTAAATACATATACGAATCTGGTGGCGTCAATGCCATGGAACTACTATGTTCCTCAAAAAGTTTGGCAGATTTTCTTAACATGTCTGAATTTGTGCAATCCATCAATGAGTACGACCGAAAAATGCTCCAAAGTCTGATTGATACACAAAATCAGATTGAGGAAAAAGGAAAAATGTTGGAAAAACAACAAACTAAGCTTCAAGATGTGCAAAAACAACTGGAAGAAAAGAAAACTGACATTGAAGCTAAATTATCCTCAGCAACGACCGATTTATCTTACTATAGCGATCTTTTAGAGGAAGTTAAAAGAGCAGAGAGTATCGTAAACCCTCCTGCCAATAAACCAGCGGCTCCTGTACCACCCGAAACAGGATCACCTGACTCTAAACCAAATGTGAAACCAGAGCAAAAGCCTGTGGAGCCAGAAACTCCAGTAAATCCCTCTGGCAAAGAAAAACTAGGTAGTTTTAAAGTAACGCATTACTGCCCATGTTATTTTTGCTCCGGATCATGGGGTGCCAACACCGCTACTGGAACAATTCCAGCGCCTGGAAGAACCATCGCTGTAGACCCATCTGTTATTCCTCTTGGCTCAAAAGTAGAGATCAATGGACATGTCTATGTGGCGGAAGATACAGGCGGTGCTATTCGTGGAAACAAAATTGATATTTATGTTGCCGATCACACAACCGCTCTAAATTCTGGTGTTTACTATGCTGATGTATATCTGCTTCATTGATCAATTCCATATAGGTTGACGTATCATATAAGCGTAATAGGATATCCTGTTACGCTTATTCTTTCTATAAATCTAGCACAAAAAAAGAAGCCACAAACGTAGCTTCTTTTTAAATTTCTTATTATACTAACTCGATAAGTACTTCTAAAGCACCATCACCTTTACGCTGTCCGATTTTAACGATACGTGTGTATCCACCTTTACGATCAACGTATTTTGGAGCGATTTCAGAGAATAATTTATCTACTAAATCAACTTCTTTTGTATTTCTCTTCTTACCAGCTGCAGCTGTTGGAACTTCTTTTACAGGATAAAGAACTTTAAGCATTTCTCTTCTTGCATGAAGTCTGCTTGGCATATCTTTTTTGATAGTCTTTTCAACTTCATCATATACTGTAACTTTCTTTCCATCAACAACTTCTTTTACTCTCTTGCCGTCTTTATCTTTACGAGCAACTTTAGCCATAACTTTTACTTCTTCAAAGTTGTCTTTTTCTCTTACAGCCATAGCGATCATCTTTTCAGCGATCTTACGAATTTCTTTTGCTTTTGCTTCAGTTGTAACAATTTTACCATTGTTAAGTAATGCTGTTACCTGGTTTCTTAATAAGGCTTTTCTCTGGCTAGATGTTCTGCCAAGTTTTCTATATTTTGCCATTGTTATAATCCTCCATTATTTACATTTGGTTATGCATCTTCGGGCTTATTAATCAAATGCTCCTGACATGCTCTTCGGGCTTACTGTCAGGATAATTTAAATAATAATTCAATTCATTTGTGATTATTCATCACCCTGATTAAGTTCAAGATCTAATTCTTTTAACTTAGCCAGTACTTCTTCTAATGACTTACGTCCAAGATTACGAACCTTCATCATATCTTCTGGTGTCTTGTTTGTAAGTTCTTCTACTGTGTTGATACCTGCTCTCTTCAGACAGTTGTATGAACGTACTGAAAGCTCTAATTCATCAATGCTCATTTCAAGCACTTTTTCTTTTTCATCATCTTCTTTTTCGATCATAACTTCTGCTGCCTGAGCAACTTCTGATAAATCGATAAAGAGTTTTAGATGTTCGCTTAATACTTTCGCAGCAAGGCTAACAGCCTCATCTGGAAGTAAGGTTCCGTTTGTCCATACATCTAAAGTAAGTTTGTCATAATCTGTGATCTGACCAACACGTGTATTTTCTACTGTTAAATTGACACGCTCTACTGGAGTATAAATAGAATCGATTGGAATTACCCCGATTGGCAATTCATCGTTTTTATTTTTATCAGCGCTTACGTATCCTCTACCTTTTGTGATAGTAAATTCCATGTACTGTTTGCTGTCACTGCCACCGCTTACTGTAGCAATTACTTGCTCTGGATTCATGATCTCGATATCTGGATCACACTGTATATCAGCACCTGTAATAACGCCTTCGCCTTCGAATTCAATGTATGCTGTTTTCACTTCATCTGAAGCAGATGTGTTTTTAATTGCAAGAGATTTCAAGTTCATGATAATCTCTGTTACATCTTCTTTCACACCTGGAATAGAACTGAACTCGTGAAGAACGCCGTCAATCTTTACAGAACTAATTGCAGCTCCTGGAAGAGAAGAAAGCATGATTCTTCTCAAGGAGTTACCAAGTGTTGTTCCGTAACCTCTCTCCAGAGGCTCCACAACAAATCTTCCATATTTTTTATCTTCTGAAATTTCTGTTATCTCAATATTAGGTTTATTAAAATCAAACACTATACAGACCCTCCTTTGGGTTAAATTATGTC
>JARHYE010000083.1 GCA_029258605.1 Ruminococcus sp. | reverse complement strand
ATCCTACAATTTCATCTCCTGGCACTGGATTACAACATTTGGAGAAGCGAACTGCCATATCATCAATTCCTTTTACAACAATGCCACTTTTCGATTTTGCAATGTGAACCGTCTGATTGCTAGCTTCAGAAATTTTTTCCAGTATGGTTTCGTCCGTAATCTCTTTTTTATGCTCTTTGCCATACTCTTCCGCTAGTCGATTCACTACTTGTCCTTCTTTTAATCCGCCATGCCCAACTGCTGCAAGTACCGCTTCCCAATCGCGAAAACCGTATTTAAGCTGTACAACCTGCTGGTATTTTGATTTCATGATATTCGAAAGATTAATGGATTTGGCTTTACAATAAGAAGCAATCATTTCTTTCCCGCGAACGATATTCTCCTCTTTAAATTCTTTCTTAAACCATTGGTTGATTTTATTCTTCGCCTGGGTACTCTTTACAATGCTAAGCCAATCTCTGCTTGGTCCCTTGCAATTTTGACTCGTTAAAATCTCAATGCGATCTCCATTTTGAATTTTGTAGTCAATATTGACAAGCTTTCCATTCACTCTTGCACCAACCATCTTATTTCCAACTGCACTATGAATTGCATAGGCAAAGTCAACTGGAGTGGAACCCTTTGGAAGATTTTTCACATCTCCATTTGGAGTGAAACAGTACACGTCTTCCGAGAATAAATCGAGATCTCCTTTTAACAGGCTTAAAAATTCTCGATTATCTGACATATCTTTCTGCCACTCAAGAATTTGACGGAGCCAGCTTAATTTTTCTTCCTCTTGTGCCTTGACGCTCTTATTAGAATTTCCGTTTTCTTTGTATTTCCAGTGTGCCGCAATCCCGTATTCCGCTGTTTTATGCATCTCTTCTGTTCGAATCTGAATCTCAAATGGCTGTCCTGTCGGACTCATAAGTGTGGTGTGAAGAGATTGATACATATTTGCCTTTGGCATAGCAATATAATCTTTGAAACGTCCTGGGATTGGTGTATACATCTCATGGATAACACCAAGCGCTGCATAACAGTCTTTGACAGAATTTACAATAATGCGAACTGCAAACAAATCATAGACTTGATCCAGTGTCTTATCCTGATTTACCATTTTTTTGTAAATACTGAAAAAGTGTTTTACACGTCCATATACTTTTGCTTCGATTTCTGAATTCTTCATATGCTTGGACACTTCAGCAACAATCTGCTGAACAAATTCTTCTCTCTGTGTCCTTCTTGCGTTCAAATCCTCTACTAATTTATAGTAAACCTCTGGCTGATTATATTTTAAAGCTAAATCGTCTAATTCAATCTTAATCTTGGAAATACCAAGTCGATGTGCCAGCGGTGCATAAATATCCATGGTCTCTCTAGACTTTTCTTTTTGTTTTGCCTCGGTCATAAATTCCAATGTACGCATATTGTGTAATCGGTCCGCCAGTTTTATGATAATGACACGAATATCCTTTGCCATAGCAAGGAACATCTTTCTTAAATTTTCCGCCTGTACCTCTAATTTATCCTTCGAATAAGACAACTGCCCAAGCTTTGTGACTCCATCTACAAGAAGGGCTACTTCTTCTCCAAATTCTCGTGTAATATCCTCTAATGTCAGATCCGTATCTTCTACAACATCATGAAGCATCCCTGATACGATTGTCTCTTTGTCCATTTCAAGATCTGCAAGGATGATTCCTACCCACAATGGATGAATGATATAAGGCTCTCCTGATTTTCTAAGCTGCTGCTTATGAGCCTGACTTGCAACTTTATAAGCTTTTTCTATCAGTGAAATATCCGCTGAAGGATGGTATTTTTTCACTCTGTCGATCAGAACTTTGTAGAGCTGATCAGGATCTTGATAGTCTTCTGGTGCTTTCACAGCATGACCATCGATCATTTCAAGATTTTTATTTAATAATTCGTATTCTTTTGTTCCTGACATTGCTTTTACCACCTTCTTTTTCTTCTAAATTTACATTTTATATAAATTTTATATTTTCTAGTATATCATTTTTTTTATTTTTTTCAAACTTTTTCCTTACCAATGCAAGCAAAATCTATTTGTCTTTCCCTTTGTTTTTTTATTGATAATTCACAATCGTAATCTGCACAGTTCTTTTTCCCATATATTCGTTGATTGATGGATAATAGGTAAACATCATTTCTTTTTTTCTTTGTATGTATTCCAGACACTCGTTTGCATCTCCAAAATAAACCGCATCCAACTGAACTCCGTCTTCATCTTGCACAAGAAATTTCAGTACATTTTTATTTTTTCCTACAATTTTCGGGTACAAGACTTTAAAATTTTTCCCTGCAAATAATGGTTTTACATTGCCTTTTCCAAAGGGCTCAAGCAATTCTAGTTGTTCGATCAAACCTTCTGTTATATAGGAAAGAGGAAGCGGCATATCAATTTTCACCTTTGGAATCAAGTCCTCTTTTGTAAGTGTGCACATTTCATTGATCCTATGGCGAAATGTTTCTACATTTTCTTCTGGAAGGGAAACTCCTGCTGCCATTTTGTGTCCACCAAATTTTGTGAACAATGGTTTACACTTCGTCATTTCTTCGAACATATTATATTCTTCAATAGAACGTCCCGAACCTTTTACCCCTTCTTCTGCATTAGTCAACACAAATACCGGACGGGAATATTTCTCTCGAAGTCGTCCCGCAATAATACCTGCAACACTTTCATGGCAGTCTGGAAGATATACAACCAATACATGATCTTTTTTTAAGGACGATTGTTCTATCATTTCAACCGCTTGTTCAACTCCGCGCTCGGTAATCTCTTTTCTACTGTCATTTAAAGCCTTTAAGTCTTCCGCCAAAAGAAGTGCTTCTTTGGGATGCGTGGCCTCCAATAAACTTAACGCTCTCTTTGCTGTATCCAAACGTCCACTTGCATTAATACATGGGCCAAGCACGAATCCAATATGATAGGTATTTAAAGTATCTTCCGAAATATTGGTGCATTCCATCAAAGCTTTTAAACCAAAATTCTTTGTATGTCGCAATCTTTGGATTCCATATTTTACAAAAATACGATTTTCTCCATTCAGATCCATGACATCCCCTACCGTTGCAATGGCTACATTTTCCATCAGATCTTCGATTTCATCGGATTCTTTTTGCATAATATTATATAGGGTTTCTATTAATTTATAGGCAACTGCTGCGCCGCAAAGTCCTTTAAATGGATACTCACAATCTTTCCGATGGGGATCTACTACCGCATCTGCCATAGGCAATATTTCTCTTTTTCCCTCTTGTGTTTCTTCAAACGGAATCTCGTGATGATCCGTAACAATCACTGTCATTCCACATTGTTTCGCATATTCGATTTCTTTTAAAGCGGCGATCCCATTATCACAAGTTACAATAGTATCAATTCCATCCTTTATTGCTCTGTCGATCAAAGTTTTATTCAGCCCATATCCATCTTTCATACGATCTGGAATATCGGTATCAACAATTCCTCCTAATCTTGAAATTCCCTGTTTCAAAATGTAAGTTGCATTTACACCATCAATATCGTAATCCCCAATGACTCTGATCTTGCAGCAAGTTTCTATTTTTTCCCGAACAATTTCAACGGCTTTGTTCATATCCTTCATTAAGATACCATCATACAGATCTAAAATGGTGCCGTTCAGATAACGATCAATTTCTTCATCTTCTATAATATCTCTATTTCGTATTAATCTGGCTAAAATTGGTGAAATCTTAT